>JBAYVM010000045.1:0-10921 GCA_041674645.1 Victivallaceae bacterium
CGGAAGCGGGATTGTCTGTACTGATTTTTCTGAATGTCAGCGCCTGCATTTTCGATTTCAATTCTTCGCTACTTTTCCCGTGAGCATAAAAACTGCTGCCCCAGTTGCCAAAAGGTTTCTGCTGCAAGTCGGTTTTCGTATCTTCAAAATCGCTGAATTTCAGCAGGTTTGGCTGCTCAGCTGGGGGTTTGGACAAATCTACGCTGACACCACCTGCATCAATTTTATCTGTTTCCGCTCCGAGCGCTGTAAAAGCACATAAAGAAATCCCCATCAGTAAACAATTCTTTTTTGTCATTTTTCCCAATCTCCTTTAAATAAATATTAATAATTATATTCGTGTTTTTATTATTACGGATTCTGCCTGGCTATATCTCCGGGCATCCAGAACGCTTTATAAACATCAGTTGGGATGTCATCGGTTTTTCTATTGTCTATATGTCCGTCACAGAAAACGTTATTGGCGGTAAACGAATGTCTGAAAACAATGTGGTCGATGACAGAAGTGTCCACACAGACTCCGTTTCCAATGTTGGATGCAAGAATACGAGTTTCAGAAAGCATCATTGTACGGGAAGGCGTTTTAAACCGGGAGAGTTTGCCAGAGGAAGACCATGCGGAATAAATGAAACGGTTGTAGCCATAGGTGTAAACAATCTGTCCCGAAATATCCATCTGGGTCGGACAGCTGAATTTATTTCTGCGCAATTTTCCGCCATTTACTCCCAGCATACCAATTTGACTGGCGGAATCATTTAAATTAAGATAGCTGGCAATTAGTCCACCGGATTTATCTCCGCCGTACCAATACTTTGTTGCTGATCCGTTTAAACCATCGCGATAAAGCGGTAGATAATCATTATAGTCATTGGCGTAAAAAAGAAATGCTTTTCCAATTTGCGACATGTTGTTGGCACAGTTAATTTTTCTGGCGCTTTCCCTGGCTTTGCCCAACGCCGGTAACAGCATCGCTGCCAAAATCGCTATTATCGCGATTACAACGAGGAGTTCAATGAGGGTGAACTCGTTGGCTTTCAGTACGTTACGACTTTTTTTCATGTTCATCTTTTCGTCCCTTTGCGTTGTTCGGTTTGTTTTTTTCATTTTTCAATCCCTTCGTTAAAATTGGGTTATTTTATTTCGGTGCTTTTGCGTTTTCTTAATTTGAAAGGTTGGATTTTTAATTTTCCCAGTTGTGTATCTGGCGCAAACCATTTATCCTGGTGTTGCAACATTTCCACTGCGGTTTCCGCTGATTTCGCATAACCATAATCAATTGTTGACAGCGGCGGCGCGAGCAGTTTGGCATCGGGGAAGCCGCAGGTTCCCATAACCGCGACATCTTCCGGTATCCGCAGGTTCATCTCTTTCAAAGCTTCATAAACATAAATAGCGTAGAAATCAGAGAAACATAAGATTGCTGTAGGAAAAGGTTTGACGCTGAACAAATCACGAACTGTTAAATTAATATTTTTTTTGTCGAATGACGTTTGTTTGAGCAACCGCTCATTCGGATTTGCCCCGTTTTTTTTCAGGCAGGCTAGAATTTCCTGACGGGAATATTCACGGAAGCCAAATTCATCTGTATTTCCGATAACCGCAATATTTTTGTGTCCAGATTCCTTCAAATAAGCAATCGCAACATCCCAGCCTTCTTTTTGCTGTATTGTAATTCCGGCGAATCCAGTTACTTCAGTATCATGTAATCTGGCTTGGGCTAGCACTACCGGAACTTTGGCGGCACGAAGTTTTGCTAAAATTAATTCATTACCAATAAAATTATTCATGACCGCGACAATGCCGATAACGTTATTCGCTTTGACAAAAGAACTTATTTCAAAATCGGAAAACATTTGTAGTGCTGTATCAGTGGTAATGAATGACTTTAGATTATTTTTTTCCGCGTAACGGCTGATTTCAGGAACCACGTAATGCCAAGGCAGTTCAAATCCTGCGTCTGAGCTGTGAACAACCATTATTGTTGCGGTTGCAGTATGAGTTGCCGGCTCCTGGGCAATAAAAGTGCCCTTGCCATGAATCCGGTTTATAAAACCATCTTGCTCCAACCGGTTTAGAGAAGCGCGTAGAGTTATTCTGCCGACACCAAGATTCTGCGCCAGTTCAACTTCTCTAGGCAATTTATTTCCTGGAATGTATTTGCCGTTGATAATGGCATTTTTAAGATAAGAATAAACTTTATCTTTTTTTAATTCCATCGCTTTCATAAATTCTGAGCGCCTTTCGTTTTGACAATAGGTTCTATGAGGTATTATAGGTGATTCATTGAAAAAAGTCAATACCTTATAGAACCTTGTTTGGGAAAAAGAGCGAAAAAAATATTTTCATTGACCAGAGCCTTTTAAATGGCAGTCGAAAATAATGCTTGCGGGTATTGTTTGGTGGAAAAGTTTTTGTTACGGGTTGAGAATCTGTTTTTTTGGAGTAAAATACAGGGATACAGATAAAACAGGTTGTGAGGCCTGCAATTTATATTCAGGGAAAAATGATGAAAAATGGTGAAATAGTCAGCAATTCAGTGCTTAAAGATGATTATTATAAAGTTGAATTCCATGCGCCGGACATTTGTCGCAAAACCGAGCCGGGGCAGTTTGTTCATGTGAAAATAGCCGATCTGGTGGATAGGATTTTGCGCCGTCCGTTCAGCATCAGCGATGTATCCGCAGACGGACGGTTGACCGTTATTTATAAAGTTGTTGGTGAAGGCACTGAAGTTCTGTCGAAACTCAAGGCAGGAAGTATTTGCGATTTAATGGGACCGCTAGGAACGCCATTCTCCTTGCCGGAAGAAGATGAATTTCCGGTAATTGTTGCTGGCGGTTACGGTTCAGCAGCTACTTATCTGCTGGCGGAACGCTCTCCCAATAAAGGTATTTTGTTGCTTGGTGCGCGTTCAAAACAGGATTTGATTCTGATGGACAAATTTTCTTCCGTCGGCTTTGAGGTTAAATTGTCCACCAATGACGGGGCGGCTGGGCATAAAGGTTTTGTTACTGAGTTGATACCTGCTGTATTAAAAGAACATGCCGACAAAAAGTTGCGTTTTTATGGTTGCGGCCCGACGCCAATGTTACTGGCGCTGGCAAAAATTCTGCAAGCCATTGGATATGGTAATGGCGAAATCAGTCTTGATCACTTAATGTGTTGCGGCGTTGGCGCCTGCTTCGCTTGTGTGGTAAAAATTAAAGCCGACAATGAAGACGGTTGGCGTTACGCTAGAACCTGTAAAGAGGGGCCGGTTTTCAAGGCCGCTCAAGTTTATATTGGAGAATAAAGATGGCAGACTTAACAGTTAATCTTGGAAGAATTACGTTGAAGAATCCGGTGATGACCGCTTCCGGAACGTTTGGTTACGGGTTTGAATATAAAGATTACTACGACTTGAATAAATTGGGGGCGGTTGTTGTCAAAGGTATCGCGATGAAACCGAGTCATGGCAATCCGACACCCCGTGTCGCCGAAGTTACCAGCGGCATGCTAAATGCCATCGGGCTTCAGGGGCCTGGAGTGGAAAAATTTCTCCGCGATGAACAATATATGCCGTTTTTGCGCACGACTGACGCTACTGTAATTGTCAACATCTGGGGCAAAAGTATTGAAGAATATCGTGATGTCGCAGCCCGGCTTGACGCGGAAAGCAACGGTATCGCAGCGTTGGAAATCAATATCTCATGTCCTAATATCAAAGAGGGCGGAGTGGCATTTGGCACGGATTTGAAGCTGGCCCGTCAAGTGGTTGCTGAAATCAGAAAAGTCACCAGTCTGCCGTTAATTACAAAACTCAGTCCGAATGTGAGTAAAATCGGCGACTTTGCCCGTGCCGTTGTTGACGGTGGTTCGGATATGGTTTCGCTGATAAACACCATTACCGGAATGGCGATTGATATTGAAACGAGAAAACCAAAAATCGCCAACCTGACCGGTGGGCTTAGCGGGCCCGCCATTAAGCCGGTCGCTGTGCGGATGGTTTATGAAGTTGCTCAGGCGGTAAAAGTTCCTGTCATTGGCATGGGCGGAATTATGAATGGCGAGGATGCCGTGGAATTTATGTTGGCCGGCGCCAGCGCAATTGCTGTCGGAACGGTTATTTTTACCGATCCATATGCGCCGTTGAAAGTCATTAACGGTATAAATGACTATTTAGACCGGCATGGCTGCAAGTCTGTATCGGAAATCATCGGCGCCATGAAGCGATAATTATTTTCCGGGATAAGGCATGATTTCAACCGGAGGTATTATTTTTTACAACTTTTATTTTAAAAAATATTGAAATATTGAAATAAATTGGTACTTTAATGGTTCTTTGTCTTTGGCTGCCCTCGATCACAGTCAAAAGATTAAGATAATAGGGTAAACTGTTTTTTTGAGTAGAGAATATTAAAACTGAACCAAACTGAGATTTGAAAGATGAAAACTTATCTTGCTAAAACGGGTGAACTCGAGCGCGGCTACATCATGTTCGACGCTTCCGAGGCTCCAGTGGGCAGACTTGCCGTCAAGATCGCTAATGCACTTCGCGGTAAGGATAAGCCAACTTATACACCGCATATCGACACTGGCGCTTTTGTTATTGTAGTAAACGCCGACAAGGCTGTTTTTACTGGTCGCAAAAGCGAAGAAAAACTGTATGTCAGCTTCAGCCGCTATCGCGGTGGACGCAAAGAATTGACAGCTAAAGAAGTTCGCGCTAATAATCCGGAACGTATGATTAAGGATGCCGTTTGGGGTATGTTACCTCATGGCAGACTCGGTCGTGCTCAATACCGTAAACTTAAAGTTTATGCCGGCAGTGAACATCCGCATGAAGCGCAAAAACCGATAAAAGTCACAGTCTAGGAGTTAACTGATTTATATGGTTAAAAAGATTGAAGAAATTTGTGCTACCGGTCGTAGAAAATGTGCAGTTGCCAGAGTCAGAATCAAGCCGGGTACCGGCAAGATTAAAGTCAATGGCAAAGCTATGTCTGAATATTTTCCGGAAGCTATCAGCGGATTTATTTTTCAGCCGCTTACTGTTAGCGGTACCAACGGCAAACTGGACATCAATGCCAATATTGATGGTGGCGGCACGGCTGGTCAAGCTGGCGCTTTGCGTCATGGTTTATCCAGAGCGCTCATCAAAATGGATGAGTCGCTCCGTCCGGTATTGAAGAACTGCGGTATGCTTACCCGTGATTCCAGAGTTAAAGAAAGAAAAAAGCCTGGTCAACCTGGAGCCCGCAAACGCTTCCAGTTCTCCAAGCGTTAATTTTTCCCTTAGAGAAAGGCATAATATGTCTATCCGGGTTGCTGTCGTCGGGGCCTCTGGTTACTCAGGTGAAGAACTTATTCGCTTGTTACAGAGGCATCGTCAATGCGAAGTCGCTGTAATTACCTCACGCCAATATGCCGGGCAACCGGTGGGTGAGGTGTTTCCGCGGTTTTCCGGCAGTAACCTTCATTTCTCCGTGCCTGATGTCAAGGCAATTGCCCGTGATTGTGATGCCGCATTTCTGGCATTGCCGCACGGATTAGCCACAGAATTTGCGCTTCCGCTACTCGAAGCCGGAGTGAAAATCATTGACATCAGCGCCGATTTTAGATTGAAAAGTCCCGAAAAGTATAAACAATACTACAAAGAAGACCATCCTGCGCCGGAACTACTGAAAAAAGCCGTTTACGGTCTGCCGGAGCGTTATCGCAGTTTAATCAAAAATGCCGACCTGATTGCTTGCGCCGGATGTTATCCCACCAGCGCCATTCTACCGACCGCCCCGCTTCTTGCAAGTGGCCTGGTATCTTCTGACGGCATTGCCGTAGTCAGCATGAGCGGAGTTACCGGCGCTGGGCGCAAAGTGGATTTACCGTATATTTTTCCTGAATGTAATGAAAGCCTCAGAGCGTATTCTCCCTGTGGACACCGCCATCTTCCAGAAATTGAACAGGAAATGGCTGTGGCTGCCGGTCTTGATGAAATAGCCATCAATTTTATTCCTCACCTCGTGCCGGTCAATCGCGGAATAAATTCCACGATTATCTTGAACGCAAATCCGGGCTGTTCTCTGGAAAAAATCGAACAGGTTTATCGCGATACCTATGGCAGTGAACGTTTTGTCCGTGTTTTGCCGCCTAAACGTTGTGCTGATACCAAGTATGTAACAATGACTAACTGTTGTGAAATTGGCTACAACCTGGACGTGCATACTGGCAAAGTAATATTGACCTCGGTAATTGATAACCTGACTAAAGGCGCTTCTGGTCAGGCTATTCAATGCCTTAATATCAGATTTGGTTTCGATGAAGCTGAAGGATTGATATAATTCAGCATTTTCCTGCATTGGCATGGAACTTTTTCCCTTGTAATCCAGTCTATTAACGACATATTGATTGAAGTATAACAGTTTTTTTGCCAAACACGGTTTGCCATGCTTTGCTTTTTGTGTTATTATTAAGCAGAAATTAAGTTTAAACGGTAATTTTATCCCTAAAATGCTGAGGTATTGATGGAAAAAGAGAGAAACGTTAGAGAAGAAGCGGATAATTCCAGGTTGATGACAAAACTTGCCATTATCGGAGGCGTCGGCAGTATTTTTTTGGTGATACTTATACTTATACTGGGTACGTGGGCGGGTTCAAATGTATTTTCTTTGTCAATTCTACCCTATACCTTAGCTGCAATTTTTGCAGTTGCGGCAATGATTTATGGGATAATGAACGCCTCGGCTACTGGCGAAGAGGAAGAAAAAAAGCTGCTGGAAAAACGCAAAGAAGGAATGTCTGCATTTAATATTGAAGAGGATGTTCGCTTTACTGCTGGAAGATCATTTGAAAATTACAAGAAATTTGCACCGTACGCTCTCGCACTGATTGCAGCAATAGTATCTGCTGTTATTATCGTTCTTTTTGTCCGTGAATGGACTGTTCGCATGGCGATGCCTGTACCGAAAAATGTTCTTCATGCTGCATTTGTTGCAGCAATTATGATGATTATAAGCGTTTTCGCCGGAGCTTTTTTTATTGGGCAGGCCAGAGCGGCAACTTTTCGCTGGTTGCGTCCGCTCGGAGCATGGCTGATTGCCGGCTTTGTCGTTTCGATGTTATGTATGTTGTCGTTATTATTGAATCATATTGGCTATCCGAAAGCCGATTATTATATTGCTCGCGTCGTATTGGTGGCGTTCGGTATTCTTACCGTTGAATTAATTATTAATTTTGTGGTTGAATTTTACCGGCCACGGACTTTGGAAGAGCCCAGACCGGTTTTTGAAAGCCGTTTGCTGGCGCTGTTTACTGAACCAGGCGGAGTAATGCGGAATATTGCCGACACACTTGACTATCAGTTTGGATTCAAAGTCTCTGGCACATGGATATATGCGTTCATGGAGAAATCATTATTTCCGTTGCTGATTATCTGGCTGGTAGTACTGTGGATGTTCACCGGCATCTCCGAAGTCGGTCCTGGGGAAGTCGGAGTGAGGGAACATTTTGGCAAAATCGTCAGTGAAAAACTTTTGCCGCCGGGAATTTATTATACCTATCCGTACCCGTTCGGTAATATCGCCCGTTATTCATGCTCGAAGATACACAGTGTGAATATTGGTTCGAAAATGGTAGATGAAACTGGAAAATCTTATACTTCTGAAGTGGTTCTTTGGACAAATAAACATTTTGCCCAGGAAGGAGATTTTCTGGTAGCTTCAGAAAAAGAAGATAAAAGCGAAACCCCAGCTACTACAGTATCATTTTTAGGACTGACTATGCCAGTGCAATACCAGATTGAAAAGAGGGGTTTATTTGATTACGCATATAAAAACAATGATTCTGCAAAAATTTTGCAACGCCTGGGAGAAATGGTGGCAACGCAATATTTTGCCAGCGTTTCTATAATGAAGATAATGTCCTATGAGCGTCATAAGGCTGAATCAGACATTATGAACCTTATTCAAGCGGCCGCCAATCAGAGAAAACTGGGCGTGAAAATTGTTGCAGTGAATTTGTTGGATGCACATCCGCCGATAGAAAAGGTTGCGCCAGCATTTCAGAATGTGATTGGATCCATTGAAGAAAAAGAAACCGAAATTCTTAAAGCTAAAGTTTATCGGGAAAATGTTTTGCCGAATATTCAGACGGAGCAAATGCGCATTATCGCAGAAGCTAATTCTTACAGTTACAACGTGGTCACTGTCAGCAAAGCAGAAGGCGAACGTTTTAACAAACAGTTGCAGGCATACGAAGTGATGCCAGCGCTGTATATCCTTAAGAGTACGCTTGATTTGCTGGAAAAAGACTGCAAAGATATTCGTAAATATATCATCAGCGCTTCAGTGCCGCATGAAGTTTACGAACTCAATTTCGAGCAGAAAGCCAGACTCGACTTGATAGATTCTGATCTTGGTTCAATAACACAGAAAAAATAACAAATATAAACAGGAGGCGAAAACGGATATGGCAACGAATAATTCAATCAGGCACTGGCCGACAATGTTGTTGGGAATAATTGTTGCGGCAATTTTCCTGCTCGTAATCTTTTCATATCAAATCAACATGACACAGACTGCGGTTCTTACTACGCTAGGCTCAATAGATGAAAATATTCCGGAGCCGGGTTTTCATTTCCGCTGGCCTTACCCGATACAGATTATTTTCAAATTTGACAGCCGTTCACGCTGTTTTGATGGTAACGTCGGCAAATTGGAGGAAACTCTCACCGCTGATGGTCAAAACATTATCGTCGGAGTCTTTGTGATTTACAAGATTGCTGATGTGAAACAGTTTTTTACCTCTCTGGAAAACGTGCCAAATGCTGAAAATCAGCTAAATATTTGGATGCGCGGCATTAAAGACGCTAATTTCGGGCGTTATAAATTTAATCAATTGATAAATACTGACCCTAAGAAAATGAAATTAAGAGAAGTTGAAGCACAAATACTTCAGGAGCTTGCAACGAAAGCCGCATCTTACGGGATTGCAGTAGAAAGTGTTGGTATCAGTTCACTGAACATTCCTAAGTCAATCAGTGAAAAAGTTTTTGAACGCATGATTCAAGAGCGGAATGTGGTTGCCGCAGGTTTTCGAGCGGAAGGCGCCAAGGAAGCGGAACAGATAAAAATAGAAACGAACAGTAAAAAGTTAGATATTCTCACTAATGCTGAAGCACAAGCTAAGGAAATCAGAGCTAAAGGCGATGCGGAAGCCGCGCAATATTACATCGTCTTCAAAAAGTCTCCGGAACTGGCTGCGTTTCTCAGAAAACTGGATTCTCTCAGAAAAGTGATGAAATCAAAAACTACGCTTATTCTGAGCACCAATACCGCTCCGTTTGATTTGTTGAAACCGAATGCTGACACGCTGGAAAAACCTGCCGCCGGTACCGGAAAATAATCAAGCCAAATTGGAGAGTTTAATATGGACAACAGCCTCAATAAACAAGAACCGGAAAAGTTCGATAATTACGGGCAGTATGATGCCGGACTGAAATCACTGGTCAAAAGCCTTCAGGTTTCGTTTTTCATCCTGGTGCTGGTTATTATCGGCATGCTGGTTTACTTTTTCACTTTTGGCGGGTATTTTACCGTTCAGCCGCAGGAGTCAATCATTGTACTCAAGTTTGGCAAATACCTTGATTCTTTCGATAAAGACTGGCACTGGTTTTTTCCCTATCCGGTGAACAGTTTTGTCCGGATAAAAACCAATTCACAATTACTGACCGTGGACTTCCGGTCATCGCAGGTGCAACTTGATCCGACTCAACCACCGCAAGGCGACAGTCTTGAACCCGGACGCGACCGGTATTTGATGACGGCAGATGCCAATATCATTCATGCTTCATGGAACTTTAATTATCGGATAGATAATCCCAAAAAGTATTATGAAGCGTTTCTATGCCCGGAAGATCCGCAATTAAATGATGAATTTATGAATGCGCCGGACGGAACTCCGATTGGAACTCGCGGTCCTCAGACAGCGCTTAAAAATATGTTGCAGAGCGCAGTTATTACGGTAACCGCTTCGTTGCCGGTAGATAGTATTCTTTATACGAATAAAACCGCTTACCGTGAGCAAGTAGAAAAACTGTTCAAGAAAATGGTGTTGGGCTGCGACGGAGGCATAACCATCGAAAGCGTTACCTTGAATAATGTTGAAGCTCCGCTCAAAACTAAAGCCGCGTTTGAGGAAGTGACCGCCGCCAATCAGACAAAGTCCATCCTGATTGACAAAGCTAACGAATATCGGGTTAAAGAAGAAAACAACGTTGTTGCACAACAAGCTGAAATCATGGCCGCTGCTGAAACTTACCGGAAGCAGGTTGTTTCTGAGGTAAAGGCTGAAAATATTTACTTCGAACAAATTTATAAAGAATATGTTATCAGTCCCAATACCGTCTTGATGGCATTGTACAATTACACTCTTTCCGATGTCCTTGAATCAATTGATGAAAAATTCATTCTGGGTTCTGCCGGCGAAGGCAAGACGCAGGAAATTAGAATCAAAATTAATCCTGAACCGAAACGGGATAACAAGCAAACACCAACTGAGGGGCAATAAATATGGCAGAAGCCGCAAGAACAGTGAACGGCGAAGCGCATGACCATTCCCAGGACGGGCATAATCATTCCGGATGCGGACATGATCATTCCCAATGTGGACATGACCATACTCACAGCCACGATGTAGAAAAACCAAAACATCAGCACCATTCGGGCATGAGTTGCCCGGTTTGTGGGAATATGGGCGATGGCGTTGGACATGACCGCACAATGGGTAAATTGTCTTTCGCCCTGTTGGGTGGGATGTTGACTGCCAACTCATATATTCTTGAATGGTGGGTGCCTGACCAAACATTTACCGCCATGTTAAGCGCAATTGCCGGTGCGTTCATTCTGGCCTGTCCAATTATTTTTACCGCAATAAAAGATTTGGTTAA
>JBAYVM010000046.1:0-10844 GCA_041674645.1 Victivallaceae bacterium
AGCTTCGTCAAACTTAGGCATTGGCAAATCCTTATATTTTGCCAGGCTGGCCTCTTCCTGCTGTTTTTTGAAATTCATGGTTTCAGCCAACAGGCCGGTTTCAGTAGCTTGCACTGAAACGTCATATCGCGGTTTGGCTCCAGCCCATTTGACGGCATTTAACAGGATTGTGGTATCTGTTTTATCCAATGGACCCATGTTCGTGCCGTTTTTAGTGATGCTTTTCCAGTAGATTCCAGGCGGAAAACCAATTTGTACAACCCGTCCTCTGGAAACATCGCCAGCGACAATAACCGCTTTACCTTTCTTGTCAACTGCCAGAACGTGACCGTCTTTGGCCGGCTTGATTTCCATGTGGTCGTAGCCGTGAACAAAAGTCGCGCCGATGCCTGACATTATCGGATGATCTGATGCGGTAACCGTAAAACTTGTGTCCATATTGCGACTGTTGCTGGAACCTATCATTGGAAAGAGGCTGTAAGACATAAATATGCCCCGGTAGCCAATCGCATTGTGACAGAAGATCAATCCGCCGCCGGCATCAACATAATTAGTAAGTGTTTTAATCCAGTCGTTGCCCTTGATATTGCGGTCATTATCGACAATATCTTTTTTAGCCAGTTTAGTTAATGTGGCAATAATTACCGCATCATATTTTTTCAAAGTCTCAGTGGCAAGATTGTCAATCAACTCAGCTTTAACTCCAGGCGCGGCTTTCATGGCATCATAAATATAATTTATGGCAAAATCTTTCGTTTCAACGCCATTGTCGTAAATCGCTACTTTCAGTTCATTGGCATTTTTCGGCAGAGCCGCATAATCCCCAAAAATCTGTAAACTAAAAAAACAGCTTATGACACTTAAAACACACACAACCATCGTTTTCACTGAATATGCCTCACTTATCTTTGAAATAATTATAATAGTTACTTTGTTTGCAATAAGAGTTTAAAATCGTTTTCTTCTATCAGGATTAATGCCAAAGAAATTCCTTAAGTAATAAGGAGAATAATCGCTCTCAACCTTTCCACCGCTGCCTTTCATAGCTTTAACGTGACCATCCAGAAATAAGAAATTAGCTTCCTTCTGATGGCGAAGCATTACGAGATTTTCGCCGACGGTAGAGCTGGCAAAACCAAGCGCATTACAATTCGTATCTGAAAGATAGGCGATTTTGCTTAATGCCACTCTCAAATAGGAAGACTTGTGCGACCAGCCTTTGCCAAATAAGTAATATTCGCTGCCGGGAGTAGCCCATTGAGCACCGTTATAAGCTAAACCCTTCGCCGCCAGGGTTCCATTCAAGTTATGATCGCCAAACGGAGCCCATGTCCAAGATAATACTTCACCGGCTGCGCTGTCGCAATAAAACAGCCCCTGGGACATTTTATCTGTGATTTTTGTAACATCGACGTTATTTACAGAAGCAACTAGGAGTCGTGCCCAACTGTCATTATTGGCGTTACTGGCCGGATAATAACCATTCCAGTCATTGATGTACATATTACACCCAGTACCGATTTGCTTCAGTTGATTGGCGCATCTGGCTTTTTTGGCAACTTCCCTCGCTTTGTTTAATGCCGGGAGTAGCATTGAAGCAAGAATCGCTATTATCGCGATAACGACGAGGAGTTCTATGAGCGTGAACGGCAACAACTTGTGACTTTTTTTCATTTTTCTATTTCCTTCTTTTAGTTTATGGTTTAATTATGCTCTTATTGCTTCAAGTAATCTTACCGGCGAAGTACAACTTTTACGAATCATTAATTCGCCTGAAACTAGCGCTTGCTCATTATGAGCTTTGCCTCCTCCTTTTTGAAATTTTATTAATTCTGCGGCTTTTACTCCAATTAAATGTCTGGGATCAACGAGAATACTGTACGGATGTCTGTTGTTTGTATTAAAGTCATCATCTTCGCCAAATATTACCACAGACAAGTCTTGTGGAATATTTATATCAGTAAATTCAAAAAACTGCATTATCTCTTTGCTCAGCGTACAGGAAAAAATTAACGCGGTCATGTCCGGGTGGTCGTCGAACACGGTTTGGATTTTTTCGTTAGTTAGAGTTCTAAACGTTGCCTTATAAACATAACCTTCCGGGGCTGCCAGCCTGGCCTTGCGTAATTCACTGACAAATCCATTCTGTCGCAGTCCGAAGATTGGCGCGGGATTATCAAGGTCAAAAAAAACAATTTCCGAGTGTCCAATGCCATGAAGAAACTTTACAATTTCCTTGATTCCGGCGCTGCAATCGAAAGCGATGCTTGCAACTCCGGGTATTTGCCGGCTGATTGTAACTTGCGGCACGCCATCATCCCGCAATCCTTCGATTATGGAGTTTAAACTCATATCTGGACGTTCCCAGATAATTCCATCATATTTCAAATTTTTATACTGAGATTGCAACTGACTCAACGAAATGTCATCGTATTTGACTTCAAAGCTGCATTGGTGTGAATAGGCATAGTCGGCAATGCCGGATATCAGTTTGTGGTCGTAAATGTTCACCGGACATTTCGGCATTATGACCAGTATTTTGACCAGTTTTACGAGTTCAGGAGAACGCTCTTCCGGAGGCACAATAAATGTTCCGCGCCCGTGTACTTTGCGTAACATGCCTTCATTCACAAGTCGTTGCAAGGCGATGCGGGCAGTGCTGCGACTTATATTATAGCTGCTGGCCAGCTCAGTTTCTGTTGAAATCGGCTCTGAACATGAAAGCTTTCCCAGCAGGATGGATTTTCTCAAATCCTCTTCCAGCTTGGAATAAGCTTTTATATTTTGTACTGACCGGTTGCTAATCATATTTGTTTACAGTTGTTTTACGTGTTGTTTACTGTTGTCTGTTTCTATTATACGATATTTTACCGGTATTGTCAATACCCTTAACGTAAGAAAGTTTATTTTTTTCTCATTTGTTTTTTCTGCAGGCTGCTGCCGGAGGCAAAAAAGTTTGTATTTTAGTGTTTAGCGATTAATTTAGTGGACCAGGAAACTCAATTTTTGAAAGTAAGAAATGGCGGACGATTCAATTTTATCGAAAATTGTGCTGAACAATGCACAGCGCGAACGCAGTATATTGTCAGAATATGCTTGTGCAAGTATTGCTGGAATCCGCCGCCATCCGGAACGGGAAAAAATTCTGGATGCGGACAACTTCCGTCCAGTGTTTTTTCATGATACGGACAAAATAATTCATTCCAAATCCTATTCCCGCTATATTGACAAAACGCAAGTTTTCTACCTGTTTGACAATGATCATATTGCCCATCGGGTGTTGCATGTTCAGATGGTATCCAAAATCGGGCGGGTAATCGGGCGGGCATTGCGGTTGAACGAAGATTTAATCGAGGCGATTGCGCTCGGACATGATCTTGGGCATGTGCCGTTCGGTCATGATGGCGAACGTATTATGAACAAGATTTGCGAAGGTCACGGGATTGGTTATTTCCGGCATAACGCACAAAGTGTCCGCTGCCTGGATTTGCTTGAATCAAAAGGCCGGGGTTGCAATTTATCGCTTCAAACGCTTGACGGAATTCTTTGTCATAACGGCGAAATGGCAAGCAACAGTTATTATCCCAGCCCGGTCAAAGACTGGATTAAGTTTGACGCCGCCATGGAAACCTGGTTTTCAAGCAGTACGGCAGACCGTGCCAGTGCACCATTTACGCTTGAAGGTTGTGTCGTCAGAGTTTCGGATATTATTTCGTATATCGGCCGTGACATAGAAGATGCGATTACGCTGAATGTTATCAAACGCTCCGGTCTGCCGCCGCAAGCAGCTGAAGTGCTGGGTGACAACAATGCAAAAATTGTTAACGTTCTAACTTTGGATTTGATTGAAAACAGTTACGATAAACCGTTCTTGAGTTTCAGTCCGAAAGTATATGAAGCGCTGATGGCCTTGAAGCAATTCAATGTAAAACATATTTACGAAAATAATTTAGCTAAAAAGGAAACACACAAAATTGACCGGATGTTCAATATGTTGTTTGATTATTATCTTAACGACTTAATCACAGGCAACGAGAACAGCTCAATTTTTAAAGGATTTTTGAACAATCTGGGTGATGCGTATTTGCATAATGTCCCAGATGCCAGGAAGGTTGTTGACTTCATCGCCGGCATGACCGATAATTTTTTTAACCGGCAGTTTGAACTGGCATTTGTTCCACAAAAACTCGGTTATCGTCTTTGCGAATGATAAGCGGCGAGAACCAAAAAATGATATGATTTACTTCATTCGGCTTGCAATTAGTCCAGAAACAAAGTAGATTCTAGCATTTGAAAAATGGTTTCAGATTCAGCAGGACTGTGGCTGAAATCACAGTAAAAACAGTGAATGTGCATGTTATGGAAAAGAAAAAAAAGTTTTCAGTAATTATTGAAGCCGAAGAATGCAAGGGATGCGAACGTTGCGTCAACGCCTGTCCGAAGTCAGTACTAAAAATAGGCGTCAAATTGAATTTTATGGGCTTCCCGTATGCTTATTATACCGGTGACGGTTGCATTGGTTGCGCCGCATGTTTTTATAATTGCCCGGAACCGGGTGCGGTCACCGTGATAAAAAAAATAGAAGATTGACATAGGAAATTTAGCTATGGAACATACTAACAGGCTGTTACTTAAAGGTAATGAAGCCGCTGTTTACGGGGCATTGCTGGCCGGTTGTGATTCGTATTTTGGTTACCCGATAACTCCCGCCAGTGAAATCGCCCATACCGCCGCAAAATTTTTCCCCAGACTTGGCCGGGTGTTTCTCCAGGCGGAGTCGGAAATTGCCGCCATTAATATGGTCATGGGAGCATCTGCTGCCGGACGCCGGGTAATGACGGCCTCTTCCGGGCTGGGAATAAGCTTGAAACAGGAAGGCGTGTCTTATCTGGCATGTTGTGAACTGCCTGCGGTGATTGTTGATATTACGCGCGGCGGTCCTGGGCTGGGCAACATCGGGCCGGAACAGGCGGATTATAACCAAGTCGTGAAAGGCGGCGGACACGGCAACTACAAATGTATTGTGCTTGCGCCAAGTTCAACTCAGGAAATGTGTGATTTGACCGCGTTGGCATTTGACCTGGCAGACCGTTACCGCACACCGGTATATGTCATGGCGGACGGCGTGGTGGGACAAATGTTGGAATCAGTAAGCCTTCCGGAACCGGTAAAGAAATGGACCATCCCTCAATGGGCGCTTGATCCGGTCAACCCGCGGACTAATATGATTACTTCAATTTTTCTCGAACATGATGATTTGGAAGCAGTGAATATCCGGCTTCAGGAAAAGTACGCGGAAATCCAGAAAAAAGAACAACTTGCCGATGAATATCTTACGGAAGATGCCGAAATTATTCTGTGTGGGTATGGCATTTCCGGTCGGCTGGCTTATTCCGCAGTTGATATTCTGAGAGAACAGGGAGTTAAAGCCGGCCTGATTCGTCCGATTACGCTGTTCCCCTTTCCAAAAAACGCATTTGACAAAGCGCTGCCGAACGCAAAATGCATTGTGTGCATTGAAATGAGCAACGGCCAGATGATTGATGACATCAGGCTTACAATAGAGTGCAAAAGACCAGTGCATCTGGTAAATCGCATGGGCGGCAATATTCCAACCGTGGACAGTATCGTTTCCAAGTGTCTCGAATTATTGCCGGTAAATGAAAAGACTCAATCTCAGGATAAAAATCATGTCTGAAAAAAATGAAATATTACATGGCAGACCCAAAGGTTTTTTTGAAACATTTGAACGTCGTCCGGGGGCAATCAAGAAAAACATGCATTATTGCCCTGGTTGTGGGCACGGGCTTGCCCATAAATTGATTGCAGAGGCAATAAGCGACTTCAAAATCAAAGACAAAACTATTTTAATCTCACCAGTCGGTTGCTCAGTTTTCGCATATTACTATTTTGACTGTTTCGGCATATCTGTTCCTCATGGACGGGCGCCGGCAGTAGCCACCGGACTAGTTAGAAGCAACCCTGAAAATATTGTCATCTCCTACCAAGGCGACGGCGACCTGGGCGCAATTGGTTTTAATAATTTTATCCAGGCCGCCAACCGGGGCGAAAATATGGTGGTTTTTTTCGTCAACAACGCCATTTACGGCATGACCGGCGGACAGATGGCGCCAACTACTCTTCCCGGACAAAAAACGGTAACCTGTCCAATGGGGCGTTCGGTAACCAACGAAGGTTATCCGCTGAAGGTTTCAGAAATGGTGGCGGCATTGGATTCTCCAATCTACGTGGAACGAGTTGCTTTAAGCTCAACCAAAAACATTATGCGTGCCCGTAAAGCGGTTCGCAAAGCGTTGACCAATACGATTAACCACAAAGGTTTTTCGATGGTTGAACTGCTTTCCGGTTGTCCGGTGAATATGAAAATGAACGCGAAAGAGATGAATGAATTCATCGAAAATCAGATGGGTCCATATTTTCCGCTTGGCTGCTTTAAAGATATTGCCGACAGCCGTAATCCAATTAAACGTCCAGTCGGGATTTACACCCCCAAAGAAGTCAAAGAAATACTTTATCCGGTAAAAATCCAAAAAGGCGTCAGCGCAGACTTTAAGAACGCCTCAAAAATATTTGAGCGTGAACGCAAAATTAAAATTGCCGGATTCGGCGGACAGGGCGTGCTGTCATTGGGTATGATGATTGCCACAATGGGCAAACTGCGCAATTTCAATGTTTCCTGGTTGCCGTCTTACGGTCCGGAAATGCGCGGTGGAACCGCTAACTGCTCGGTAATACTCGGGCGCGAAAAAGTGGGTTCTCCAATTGTGGATAAAGACAGTAATTTGCTCATTGCGCTCAATCAACCGTCGCTGGATAAATTTATGCCGGAGCTCAAAGATAACGGCGTTCTGATTTACGACAGTTCAACCATTGAACCGCCGCAAAATTGCGGAGATAGAATTATTTATGCGGTTGCCGCGTCGGATATTGCCAAAAGAATCGGTAATTTGAGATATGCCAACTCGGTTATTCTCGGCGCATTGTCAGTTGTAATGGAAGACTACTTTCTTGAAGACGAAGACAAACAGGACTTTGACCGGGCTTTTGAAGAGGCTATCATGGACTGCTTCAGCAGCAAGGAAAGTGCGATTCAACTCAATATTGAAGCATTTTATGCCGGGAAAAAAGCGGTGGAACATACGCTTAACGAAAATCAAGAACCTAACTGATTACCGGAGAAAATTCATTAATGCTGGCCAAACGTATTATTCCATGTCTTGACGTTACCGAAGGACGCGTTGTTAAAGGTGTTAACTTCGTTGATTTGATTGATGCCGGCGACCCGGTCGAAGCCGCCATTGAATACGACCGTCAAGGCGCGGATGAAATTGTTTTTCTCGACATAACCGCCACCAGTGACAACCGGGCAACAATGGTTGATGTTGTCCGGCGCACCGCTGAACAAGTTTTCATTCCAGTAACTGTCGGCGGCGGAATCCGTTCTGTGGACGATATGCGGTTAATGCTGAACAATGGCGCCGACAAAGTGTCTGTCAACAGCGCGGCGGTCAATAATCCGGATTTAATAAGAGCCGGGGCTGAACGTTTCGGCAACCAGTGCATCGTTCTGGCGATTGACGCCAAGCGGGTTCCCGGAGAAAAAAACAAGTGGCAGGTTTATACTCACGGCGGACGCAAACCGGTCGATTTGGACGTGGTGGAATGGGCCGTTCGCGGCGTGCAACTTGGAGCCGGAGAAATACTGCTGACCAGCATGGATGCGGATGGCACCAAAGATGGTTATGATTGCGAATTGACCAGAGCGGTGTCGGAAGCAGTATCAGTTCCAGTGATTGCCTCCGGCGGCGCGGGAACGCTTGAGCATTTAGTTGAAGTATTGGAACAAGGCAAAGCCGATGCCGTGCTTGCCGCAAGTATTTTTCATTTCGGCATTTTTACCGTACCTGAAACCAAAGAATTTTTAAGACAGCATAATATCCCGGTCAGGCTTTAGCCGCCGCAGGTAAATTTAAAGTTAAACAGCGAGAAAGGTTCAACTGATTATGATAAAGAAAAAAGATTTAGACCAGAAAAGCTTACGTTATCATGACTTTCCTGTTCCCGGAAAGATTGGCATAAAAACCACTAAACCATGCGAAACCCAACAGGATTTATCGCTGGCATATACTCCTGGCGTGGCAAAACCGTGCCTGGATATTAAAGACAATCCAGACGATGTTTGGAAATATACTTGCAAAAGTAATCTGGTGGCCGTTGTCAGTGACGGCACTGCGGTGCTCGGACTCGGCAATATCGGCCCGGAAGCCGGACTTCCCGTCATGGAAGGCAAAGCTGTTTTATTCAAACGCTTTGCCGATATTGACGCTTTCCCGCTTTGCCTGAACCGCGTGTTTAATGATAAGGGCCGAACGGATGCCAAAGTGTTAATTGAAACTGTACAGCGCCTTGAACCGACGTTTGGCGGCATCAACCTGGAAGATATCGGCGCTCCTGCATGTTTTGAAGTTGAGCAGACGCTAAAAAAGCGTATGAATATTCCGGTATTTCATGATGACCAGCATGGGACCGCCATTATTTCCCTGGCGGCAATGACTAATGCGCTTAAATTGTTTAATAAAAAGATTGAAGATTGTAAGATTGTCGTCAATGGCGCCGGCGCCGCTGGTATCGCTTGCAGTGAATTTTATATCACTGCCGGAGCTAAACGCGAAAACTTTATCATGTGTGATTCTAAAGGCGTAATTCACAACGGCCTTACCGGCTTATCGCCGGAAAAACAGCGTTTTGCGTCCGCAACAAAAGCCAGAACGCTGGCCGAAGCGCTCAAAGGCGCAGATATTTTCCTCGGTTTGTCGGTCGGAAATATTGTGACCAAAGAAATGGTTCAGAGCATGAATCCAGGAGCAATAATTTTTGCTATGGCTAATCCAATCCCGGAAATTTACCCGCAGGATGCGCTTGATGCCGGTGCGGCAGTAGTTGGAACCGGCAGAACTGACTTCCCGAATCAAATCAACAATGTGCTGGGCTTTCCTGGAATATTCCGCGGCGCTCTTGATGTTCGCGCCACTGATATAAATGAAGCCATGAAACTGGCCGCGTCACGCGCCTTGTCGATTATTGCCTGTGAAAAAATTCCCAAAAATATTCTCGACATCATGAAAGTCGCTTATCCGGCAGATGCCGCCAATGGAGTTTTCGACGGCGATATGCCAATGAAAAACACCTTCGTTATTCCTAAGCCCTTTGATCCGCGAGTCGTTCCAAAAGTTGCCCGCTTTGTCGCTGAAGCCGCAATGGCAACCGGGGTCGCCAGAGTAGAAATCAAAGATCTTATTGCCTATGAAAAATCTGTGGCTGAACGTATCAAAAAAGCCAATGGACTGAAATAATAATTGATTCCGAAAGCAAGAGGGCGCGATGGAACAGATTGCTGACAGAAGAACACAACTGGCACCATCACCGCAGTTTTCAGTAGAACCGCTGGATATGAGTAAAATCAAAGACGGAATACTGGTCAGAGCGCCCAATTGGCTGGGCGACGCAATTATGACAATTCCAGCGCTGATGCAACTAAAAAAAATGCTGCCTGCTCATTGCGGTCTGTTTGTAATCTGCCCGTCGTCACTGAAAGAACTGTTTGAAGACATGCCCATTGTCAATATGACCATTGCCTTGAGTGATGTGCATAAGAAATGGTCCCCCAAAGACATACGAATCATAAGCAAACTCCGGGCTGGCGTCGGAATTCTGTTTAATAATTCATTGCGCGATGCGTTTTACCTTCGCCGCTGCGGGGTTTCACCATTATACGGCGCAGCGGCCAGATGTCGAGGAATTTTGCTGAAACGCAGTTTTAAATTCCCTGAACGCAAATGCCTTGAACTTAATCAGTTACATCATACCAATAAATATCTTTCAATCGTTAAAGCACTGGGCGCTGCCGACTGGGACGGAACGTTACCGGAATTTATTCCTAAAGTGCCGTTTGAACAGATTAATCGGGAAATTTTAGAACTTTGCGAACATTCCAGACTGATGACGATGGCGGCCGGAGCCGCTTACGGCGGCTCAAAGCGCTGGGCGTCAGAAAATTTTAATGCCGTGGCGGACTGGTGGATAAAACAAGGCGGCGTAGTGGCGGTTCTCGGCTCCGGTAAAGAGGTTGATATCGGACGCAAAGTGGCAGCTTGTCTTCCGGAGAATAAAATTTTTAATTTCGCCGGAAAAACTGATATGTCGGAATTAATATATTTGCTGAAAAACTCGCGAGTATGTGTTGCAAATGACAGTGGAATTATGCATCTGGCAGGCGCGTTAGGCAAATCCGGCGTGGCAATTTTCGGTCCGACGGACTGGAGCGCCACCGGGCCAATCGCCGGAAACTGGAAAA
Organism: Victivallaceae bacterium; assembly: GCA_041674645.1. Lineage (GTDB taxonomy): Bacteria > Verrucomicrobiota > Lentisphaeria > Victivallales > Victivallaceae > JBAYVM01. Next base: position 10,376 of record JBAYVM010000046.1, read on the forward strand.
TTGTGCATGAAAAACAACCTTGCGCCCCTTGCTTTAAAAGAGAATGCCCCAAGCAGAATAATACATGCATGCAAGTAATCACGCCAAAAACTGTTATCGAAAAAATCCAGGAAATACTTTCCGAACACTAACCTGACGGCGGAAAGTTTTCTGAAATAACGCCAAATCTTCCAGAGCTCAGCCATTGAACGGATGCGTGCGTCCAATTGAAAGCCATTTTTCCTTGATGCAGCTCTTGCAATTAATCAATGTAACTCAGACACTCCTGTCTGAGATTCAGAGCTCAGTACTTGAGCAAGCACATGTGTCCAATTGAACGCCTGTTTTTCTGTTATTCAACAGCCTGTTAGTTTTATTATCCCGACGGGATAACATGTTTATAGAATAAACCGGCAAAAAAATCTGCGACTCCGCAGGAGTCGAACATTCTATTTTCGTTGGGCTACAAACGTTTGACACCTACGGTGTC
>JBAYVM010000047.1:0-10782 GCA_041674645.1 Victivallaceae bacterium
CGGTGACAGCGTCGTAATCATAATTCAACGCGCCTTCCGGGCTTTGAATCTGGGTCAAACGACCCTCGACATCATAAACGTAATCCGTTGTTCCGCGCGCCTCGACGACCTGGCTTTGGCGGCCAAGCGCGTCATAAACCACTTGAACGCTTTCCGCCGCGACATTCGAGCCCGCCGGACAATAATCCCGCCGTTTCAGCCGCCCGAACGCATCGTAAACAAACGCCGCCGACTGCCCTTTGAAATCTATCTTCCGCGCCAGCTGACCGAGCGTATTGTATTCCTGACTTTCAGTCTGCCCCATGGGCAACGTTCTGGTGAGCTGTCTGCCGTATGCATCGTAGGCAAATTTAGTTTCGCGGCCCTTGGGATCGGTGATTTTGACCTGCCGTCCGTACATGTCATAGGCATAACTCCAACGCGGGGCGACCATGCCGCCGCCGGTTTCGAGATTGGGAACTTCCGGCTTGACTACGGCGGAAAGGCGACCGAGGTTGTCGTATTCAAACTTCGTGGTCAAGCCCGCCTGATCGGTTTCCTCGACTTTCTGCCCGAGAACGTTATAAGCCACGCTCGCAAACGTGCTGTCCGGGAAAATGGTTTTTACCCGGCGACCGAGCGCGTCGTACTGGAAAACGGTTGTCCTGTTTAAAGCATCCCGAACGGCAACCTGTCGTCCGGCGACATCATAGAAATACTGCGTCCGGTTGCCCAGCGCGTCTATCACCGCGGTGGAACGTCCAGCCGCGTCATATTCATAACTGGTTTCATGGCCTTCAGCGTCGGTTGAAATCAGAACCCGCCCGGCGGCGTCATAAACCGAAGAAGTGGAACTGACCACCGAGCCGATGGAACTGAGATGGCTTTGGTTGTCGCTGATTGTCACCACGACATTGCTCAGCCGTTCGGAACGGATAACCCGTCCGGCGCTGTCGTAAACGCTCCGGGAGCCGTTCGCAATCTGCCCCGGCATATGCCGGTCTTGCGAAAGATAGCCGCGTCCGTTCGCGTCATAAACCGTCCGGCTGACGGTTTCGTCCGGATATTGAGTTTCAATCACATTCCCGCGATCGTCGTAAATCGTGAACGTGGAGTTGCCGAGTTTGTCAACGGTTTCCGCCGGTTTCCCGATTTCGTTGTAAAACGTGGTGGAAACATTGTTTTCCGGGTCAACGGTTCTGACCACCTGTCCGGCGGCGTCATAAACGGTGGTGGTGGAAACGGTTTTCGTGCCCAGGGTTCCTTCGGGATCAGTCCAGTTGTAACTGGTTCCGGTCTGGTTGCCGTTGGAATCATAACTGAAACTTCTGGCAAAACCCGCCGCGTCCGTGGTGGAGTTCATGTTCCCGCTCGCGTCGTACCCGAAAGTAGATGTCAGCTGCCCCGCCGCGTCGTAAACGGCGGTGAGATTGCCGTTGGCGTTATAGGCGTTGATGGTGGTCTGTCCGAGCGCGTTGGTGGTGGAGGTCAGATTGCCGCTGCCGTCGTAAGCGTTGGTGGTGACATGTCCGAGCGGGTCGGTCACGGTGAGTTGGTTGCCGTTGGAATCATAAGTGAAACTGGTGACATTGCCGAGCGGATCAGTCATGCTGGTGCGGTTGCCCGCCGCGTCGTAAGCGTACAGCGTAACGTTGCCGAGCGGATCAGTCACGCTGAGTTCGTTGTCGTTGTTGTCATAAGTCCGGAAAACCGTGTGATTCTGCGCGTCGGTGGTGGCAATCACGTTGCCGCGAGCGTCGTAAGCGTGAATCGTCGGATTGCCGGAGCGGTCAAAAACCGTTTCCGTGCGTCCGGCAATGTCATGGGTCAGCGCGACGCGGTTGCCGAACGCGTCCACCGTGGCGGTCAGGCGACCGTCGTTGTCATATTCGCAAATCATCGGGGTGACGCCGCGCGGGTCTTTGATGGAAGTGATAAAATGCGGCCGGTCAACATTGCCATAGACATATTCGGTGGTCAGGCAGTTGCCTGTTTCTTTATTTTCAAGTTTATGAACTTTGACCAGATTGCCAATGTCATCATATTCGTAAGTGAACTGGGCAAGACCGGAAGGATTGCCGTTGCCGTCCTGGCTGTCCGGAGCGTAAATCGCGGAAATCAGTCCTCCGGGGGCTTTGCGCTCAAAGACGATGGAACGGGTTTTGACGCCCTGCGGATTGTAGTGTTCAATGGCGGTCGGACGGCGGTCGCCGTTCAAGGCGAACTCAATCCGGTCTCCGGAACGCTGCGTAATGCGTTTCAGCGAACCTTTCCCGTAGGCGTGGTGATAAGAATCCGCGCCGTCGTCGCCCAGCATGAAAATATGATTTTCTGATTCTGGAACAATCAGCCGGAAATAATCTTGCAGTTGTAACTTTCTGCATGCCATAAATTATTTTTTTGCGTCAAATCCTATTTTTTGTGTTTTATTCTGTGGTGGATTAGTCAGTGAGCGCAGTTTATCCATAATGATGATGGTATTCATTTCCTGCGTATCCAGGCGCTCTTCTATATCTTCAAGCCTTGTGTTCATTTCTTTATCTTTCAGTAATATTTCACGCATTCTAACAAACGCGCGAACAACAGCCACACTTACTAAAACAGCCCTCTGAGAATTGACAACGTTAGCAGTCATAAGAGCTCCATGTTCAGTAAAAGCATATGGCATTACTCGTGCTTTACTTAATTTTGCGGTCGCAAATTGCGACCGCAAAATTTCAAATTCACTATTATTGAGTTGAAACATAAAGTCTTCAGGAAACCGTTCCATATTCCTTTTAACCTGTTCATTGAGACGTTTGGTCGAAACTCCATACAGGTCAGCCAAATCATATGCCAGCAAGACCCTTTTGCCTCGGATGAGCAGTATTTTGCTTTCAATTCTTTCAATCGGCAGCAAATCAGACATAATTTATACCTCAGGTGAAATTAATTGCGCAATCAAAGTTAAAATCTTAACCTTATAGAGTATAATATAACATTTCAGAGTATCAAGGTTTTAATGATTGATTGCATTAATTATTTGTCCGCAATGTCGCGGTATATTGTTGTTTTTAAATTATAATGGTTGCCGATGAAAGCTCAAGATATTCCGCTTCCTGAAAACTGGCCGACATTAATTCGTCAGGCGATGATTCACGCCGTTTCGCTGGCTCATTTTGACCTCATCTGCGCCTGGAGCAGAGCGGCTGATTCCGGGATTCAAAATGTCCGCCTGAAAGCGAAACTCGACAAACTGCAAACTGAACTGGCGCAAAAAAATAATCAACTCCGCATAATGTCAGCAAGACTCAGCCGGGTTCCAGCCAAAAAACGACCATATTACCTGCCAACTGAACGCATGGAAATTCTCAATCATAAAGCAGCTTGCGCCTGGAATCTCAAACAGACCGCCGAAGCTTTCCAGACCTCGCCGGAGACCATCTCATCATGGCTGAAACGCATTGATGATGATTCCCTGGTCAACCTGCCAAAGCCGTGGAATAAATACCCGGCATATCTGCGGTATGTCACACAACAGCTCAAAAGTCTGGTTCCGCGACTCGGCAAAAAGAAAATTGCCGAATATTTTACCCGTTCAGGACTGTATCTTGCCGCAACTACACTCGCTGAACACCTACAGTCAGGAAATTAAAAACCGGAAAAATAGATTTTCACGCTTGACAATTCAAACAAATGTTTTAAACTATGGTATTAAACATTTGTTTACATGGAAAAACAGACGACAACCAAAGAATCTGATGTCGGCTACAGCAGGGCAACTATCAGGAATATTTGCCGACGCGCCATGGTGAACGTTGCTATTTTGAATTAGAAAACTCGAGTTATTTAGATAAAAATATTGAAAAAAGTATTGGTCAATGTACTTTAACAGGATTGTTTTTATATATTAAGATATTGATAATATGTATTTTTTGGAGCTATAAATGAGAACAGGAATATTTTGGGCTTCCTGCCTGATGGTGGTTGTCGCCGTTTTTCTTGGCGGTTGCTACAATTACACCCCGCCGCCGGTGTCGATGGAAGAAGATACTTTTACCCAAAGAAAAAAAGACGCTAATGACAGTATGTTGAAGGCAATTGATGTCATTTCGTTGGACCAAGCCCAGCAAATTGCAGTAAAAAATAATCCTAACTACATTTCCATGTATCATGCGGTAAGCGCGGCAAGAATGCGTTATTATCAAGCTCTCGGCGCTTATTTTCCGCAGTTGCAGGCATCTTTTCAAGCAGGAAGCACTATTAATTCCTACAGTGGTCAGGTAAACAGTATTCAAACCGATACGAATAATTTTGGCACCGGCTCTTCGCTTAACGCGACCTGGTTGCTGTTTGACGGTCTGGCGCGGACGATGAACGCATTAGCCGCAAAGCATCAATACAAATACCAGCAGGCGCTGGAAGAAGATACCCGTCGTTTGCTGCTTCGCGGTATTGCCTACGCTTACAATGATATTCTGCTGGCAGTTGAAAAGCAGCGCATTGCCCGGGCGGACATGGATTTCCAGTTGAAAAACCTCAAAGAAACTCAGTTGAAATATCAAGCCGGAGCGGTTCCGCTCAGTGATGTGTTGAACTTTAAAATCAAGGTCAACGAATCTACCGGCAATCAGATTACAGCTGAATATCAGTACGATGTTGCGGTTTACGCCTTGTCGGTATTAATGGGTTATCCGGAAGGCACACTGCCGCCGCACATTAAATTTCCGGCTATCAGTACTGAAACCGATGAACATTTGACTTCAATCGAGGTTTATCTGGACACCGCACTCAACAATCGACCTGACCTGCGCGGTTATCGCGAACAACTTCTTGCTGCCCAGTATGGTTTGTATAAAACTTACGGTTCTTATTCGCCGACAGTCAGCGCTTACGGATCTTTTGGCTACAACACCAGCCTTACCCGCTACAATAGTTCTCCTGCGAATATCAATCATTCTTATTACAATAATCCGGAAACCAGTTACGGCATTCAGGCCGATTGGACCTTATTTAACGGATTTATTCGTTACAACACCGTGCGCGAGTCACAGGCTCTGGTGGCACAAGCCAAATTCGGAGTCGCCAACATCTGGCTGACTGTAGTTCAGGATGTTCGCTCGGCGTATATAAATTATGTTCAGAACGTAAAGCAGGCCAAGTTGTACGAAATCACTCTGGGGCTGGTTACCAAGCAGCGGGATTTGGTGGAAGAGGAATACAAGGCGGGGAATACTGAACTGACTCGTTTGAATGAAGCCCAGCGCAATCTGGTTGAAGCTGAAACTAATCTGGTAAGCGCCTTGGTCAATGTCAAAAAAGCCAAAGCCCAGATGGAAGCCGCCACCAACACCAACACCACCGGATTTGACATAACATCTAACAGCAATTAATTCCTGTTCTGCCGGCAGTTTTCGATTGAATTAATGGTTTAACTATTTAATACTGATATTGAGGTTTTTATTGATGGAAAAAAGAGTAAGATTTGCTCCGTCTCCAACGGGTCAAGTACATATAGGAAATATCCGTACAGCCATTTTCAACTGGCTGTTCGCCCGCCATTGCGGGGGAAAATTTCTGCTGAGAATTGAAGATACTGACCTGGAACGTTCAACCCAGGCGGCGATTGATGCGTTGCTGGAATGCATGAACTGGCTGGGGCTGGATTATGACGAAAAAATAGTTTATCAAAGCGCTATGCGTTCCGCGCACATTAAGGCAGCGGAAAAGCTGATTGCTGAAGGTAAAGCATATTACGGTCGGCCGGATGATAATGGCAGGCAACCGGTGTTGTTCAGAATTCCGTGGAATTGTGAAAATATTCCTTCCGTCAGGAATGTCGGCGGGGCTGAATTTGACCTGCATCCGGAAGCGTCAGTGGAAATAAGCAACGGCGGAGTTGATTTCGCGACGGTCAGCAAAAAAGGTTCTCCTGTTCAAACGTCAGCCTGCCTGGCCGGGCTTTATAATATGAAACTGATTGATGTCAGTGGCAAAGTAATTTTTGAACTGGAAAAACAGAGCAGTGGCGTGTTTGAAGGGAAAAGCTTTTCTTTCAGCGGTTGCAGTAAAATAGCGTTTACCCGCCGGGAAGTTTTTTTCCGTGACCTGATTAAAGGCGGGCTTTCGAAGCCGGTGGACGGAATGAAAGACCTGGTTATTGTCCGCAGTGACGGTTCGCCGGTTTTTCATCTGGCCAATGTTTGCGACGATATTGAACAGAATATAACTCATATTGTCCGTGGCGATGATCATGTCGAAAATACTTACCGTCATATTCTGCTTTATCATGCTCTTGGCGTCAATCCTCCTGAATACGCCCATCTGCCGATGATTGTCAACAGCGCGGGAAAACCTTACAGTAAGCGCGACGGCGATGCTTTCGTTGGAGATTTCAGAGAAAAAGGTTATCTGGCAGGAGCCTTATTCAACTATTTGGCTCTTCTGGGCTGGTCGCCGGGCGATGACCGTGAAAAAATGACGAACAGTGAACTGATTGAAGCTTTCACGCTGGAACGCGTAAAAAGCGCTCCTGCTCAGTTGGACTTGAATAAACTGTTGAATTTGAATGGCATGTACCTGGCGGAAATGCCGTTAAATGAATTTATTACTGCAATCACGGCCTTTGTTCAACGTCTGCCGTGGGCTGTATCCATCGACAGTGAACGTTTTAAACAAGTCGCGGCATTAATGCAGAGCCGTACCAAGTTATTCACTCAGGTTGACGCCTGGAAATATTTTTTCTCTGACGACTTGGACTATGATGTAAAAAATCTGGTGAAACAGTTGAAGAAGCCGGAAAATTGCGCTGCGCTGGAAAAACTTGCAACCGAATTTTCGCACACAACTGAATTTTCCGGTGAGTATATCATGTCTGCCATTACCGCGACGGAAGAGACTTTTGAAATTGCGCACGGGAAACTGCTGCAACCGCTTCGGCTCGCCGTTACCGGTTTGCCTGGCGGCGCCGAACTTGATCAGACACTGCTACTGATTGGAGCGAAAAACTGTGCCGGAAGAATTAAAAAGACTCTTGAGTACTACCGCACAGAACTTGCAGAACAAGCAGGAGCTTAGAGGTTAATGTTTTTCAGGCACAAAAGCAAATTCAACGTATATACTTACGGCTCAGCCACGCTGAAACAGCCCGCCGCGCCGGTACGTGAAATCACAGATGAAATCCGGGAAATCGCGACTGAAATGTTGACAACTATGAAGTTGTTCGATGGAATCGGTCTGGCCGCTCCGCAAATTGGCATTCACAAGCAGATTGTCACGCTCGGCATACCGTTTGAATCTATCAGCAAAAGTGGCGGATCGCCCGGTGAGGCGTTGTTGCTGCCGCGCATGCCGATGGTTCTGATAAATCCGGAAATTATCGCTTTCGGCGAAGAACTGGCAGACTATGACGAAGGTTGTTTGAGCGTGCCGGAAATTTATGCTCCGGTTGAACGCCCTTTACTGATTATATTCAGGGCGCAGGCCATTGGCGGAGAGTTGATTGAATGTGAATGCGGCGGTTTACTATCCCGCTGTATTCAGCATGAAATTGATCATCTTGGAGGAATATTGTTTGTTGACCGGCTCAAACCTGACGCATTGAATGAGGTAAAAGACAAGCTTGACCGGCTCGAAAAATCCGGTGGAAAAAAAGATTTTAAACGAACAATAAGCATGTAAAATATGAAATTTTTCACTGTTTTTTTTGGTGTGTGCAAGGGAACGGAAATTTTCTTTCAGTTGTTCCGCCAGTCACTAATCCGCGCGTTGTGGCATTTGCTGTTATTGTCGCTTATTTGTGCCACGTTCATTACTGGAATCAAATCCTTTAAATTCATGTCGGATATTGACACGGCATGCAATATTGTCAACGAACAGTGCGGCGGAGTGAGCATTACCGACAAAGGCATTTTTCCGGCGGTCGAGCCTGAAAAAGCCCGTTTGTTCCAGATTCCTGAAGGCATGTCCGTTTGTTACCTGCCCAAAGGATTCACCCAGTTGCCCGATTTCGACCGGAATGAGGTTGATGAAGGTATTCTGTGGACACCGGGCCTGGTGATAAATTGGATTAAAACCCAGAGCAATGATTACTTTTTTCTTCCGGTGATGTATTCCGAGCTGAATGTCGGATTGCAATTGCGTTCTTATCAGAAAAATGAAATTGCTGAAGTTATGAAAAAGAATGGCTATTCAGGCGCGGCAATCAACATTCCGTATAATTTTTCCGATAATCTGAGTATGGCGGTAAAACTTTATGTTACCTGGCGGGTTTTTGTCTGGAATTTTATCCCAATCATTTTTCAGGCAATTTTGTTTATTGCAATTTTCTCGCTAATCTTCAATTTGATGAGCGCCAAACGGCTGAAAACCGTCAAGTTGCGCGACTTGTTTGTGCTGGGAATTTACGCCAGCTTTCCGGCAATGGTTGTCGCCTCATTTTTCCCGGCGCTTGATCTGCCGCTGTTAAGTTATAATGAGGCTTATCTGCTGGGTTTTACCTGCTACCTTATGGTCATAATCAACCGCATAGAAAGACGGCTTAATCCAGTTGAAAAAAATAACAATGAGCAGAATGACCTTTTCTAAAAAGTTGAATTTACTCCTGATTGGCTGTATAATTTTCTAATAAAAAATAAGGTGTTAATTTATGAGCAGCAAAGATGTTTTAAAAACTCCGGCATGGTATCCGGCTTTGGCCAGTCACACCTTTATTACCTCTTTCGTCAAATTACATGACAAGGAAATTAAAGCGCTCGCCGCAGGCGAAGAGAACGGCAAAAAGGTTAGCGATATCATTGAACGGATGCGGTTACCGATGTATTCAATTCCCGGCAACTGTTTTGTCTCTGTCGATACCTGCTCGCCTACTGACACGGAACGTTTTTACGCCAAGCGCGGCGCGGTGCATTCTCCGGAAAGCGCCTGGAAATTTCTGGCGAAAAGTGAAAAAGTCCGGCGTGCCGCCGCGAATGGCGAGGTTGAATTTATCTGTATCCGCCCGTTCCGTCGAATGAATCAGACCCGGGAATTCCGACTGTTTATTCACAAAGGCGAACTCAAAGCCATGAGTCAGTATTGGTTAATCCGGCATTTCCGGCGCTTGGAAGGCATCAAAAAAGACCTCTGGAAAAAAGCCTGCAAATTTGTTGACAAAGTCGCCTGGATGCTGCCGTCTGACACTTTGGTCATGGATATTTATCTGACTTCTGACGACAATATTCTGATAATTGACCTTAATGCGTGGGGTGAAAAAACCGACCCGCTGTTACTGAGAAAATGGGAACGCGACTGGAACAAGGAAGTCGGCATTATTCTGATGCCGCCACCGTGGAAAATCAGCGGCGACGTCAACGTTTCTTTCTGAAATGTCAAGTATCTCCGTGCCGCAAAGCGGGTGGAATTAATAACTGTTCAGCACGTCCAGGTTCGCTGATGAGCAATTTTAAGCTTTTCAGCGCATGCTGCGACAGCAAATCGAAATCCTGAACGACCGAAGTCGTTTCCAGGCCCCAAACATGCTTGGGCTGGGTATTGTCAAAGTCAATATAGAAAATGTCCTTTTTCCATTCCAGATTGTTACGTTGCGCCCAGTGAATTAACGCGCCGGTATGACTCCAGTCGTCGGCAAAAATCAATAATGGGCCAGTCCCGGTTTTTAGTCCGGCTTCCAGCGAAATGGTTTTATTACAGTATTCAGGTTGCATTTCAATCAATTCATAAAAACGTCGCTCGCCGCGACAGGCGGCAATAAAACTTTCCAAGCGTCGGGCGTGAACAAAACGGTTTCCGTCAGCGCTGGACAACAGATAAGGCGTGCCGCCCGGAACCTCGCGAAGCCGTGCCGCGACTATCGCACGGAAAAAATCATAATATTCCGTCGCCACATAATTACACTCCGGAACTGCGCGGTTGATAATTATTCCCGGCAGTTTAGCCTGATATTTCACTATTTGCGGAATGTGTTTTTCATCCGGATGCGACCACAAAATTCCGTCAAAACGGGTCAGTTTAGCAATCTGAGACTGAGAACCGAGCGCATCGTTATAACTAAAATATTCCAGGTTGCAACCCGGCAGCGACGGAATATAACGCATCAGCCATTCTGGCGCAACGTAAGCAATATCATAACGCGGTCTGGTACTGGTAACAACAGTTCCTGAACCGCGTTTTGCTGTGACAAAACCTTTCTCTTGAAGAATATCCATTGAACGGTTAATCGTGGCGCGCGTAACCTTGAAACGTTCAGCCAGCTCTGTCCGCCGGGGAAATAGCTGCCCTTTCAAATAAGTCCCTGCCTCAATTTCCGCTACAAGGTCTGCGGCAATCCGCCGGTAAATTTCAATTTTCAATCTTCAAGCCTTTCCCTTTGCTGTCAATTATGCTTATAAAAATATACCATAATCATGAAAAAGCAACTTGACAAAAGGATAGTATTTTGTTACATTTATTTAAAAGACTATTCTTTTAACCAAGATTCCGTAAAAATACATAACCAAGGAAGCCGATGATGACGAACGTATTGCATGATTTGTTCATAGTTTCGAATATCGATGATTCAAGAGCGGAAATAAGTTTTACTGCTCCGGAAAAGTTTGAATCTATTCGCTGGCAGGCGCTTGATGGCGGAAAAGTAGTCGCGCAAGGCAAAAACACTGGAACTCCAGGAGAAAAAGTTGAATTTGCCGCAAAAATTGAGAACTGCAAATATTGGAATATCAACACTCCGTTTCTGTACAAGTTTTCAGCAATTGTCGCGATTGGCGGAAAAAATTTCTCTACTGAAATTGATTTTGGCATGCGAACCATAAAGACTCAAGACCGCGA
>JBAYVM010000048.1:0-10763 GCA_041674645.1 Victivallaceae bacterium
CTTTTTACTTTTTACTTTTTACTTTTTACTTTTATCTTTTATCTTTTATCTTTTATCTTTTCTTACTGCTTCTTCCCGCCAAGCCGTTTACCGGAATATTTCTGTTCACGAATTGGTTGCCACCACCATTTATTATCTAGATACCATTGAACTGTTTTGCGAATACCGCTGTCAAAGTTTTCTTCCGGCATCCAGCCTAATTGGGTTCTTAATTTTGTCGCGTCGATTGCATAACGCTTATCATGTCCGGGGCGGTCAGCAACAAAAGTTATCAAATCCCGGTAATTATGCAGACCTTCCAAACGTTGTAGAGGCGCTAACTCGTCGAGAACGTTACAAATGGTTTCCACTACTTCCAGATTGGTCCGCTCATTGTTTCCGCCAACATTATACGTTTCACCTGGAACTCCTTTTTCAAGTACCAGATGTAATGCTTTGGCATGGTCATCCACATACAACCAGTCTCGAATATTATCGCCTTTGCCATACACGGGAAGTTTTTTCCCATCCAGCGCATTGAGAATTATCAGTGGAATAAGTTTTTCAGGAAAATGGTACGGTCCGTAATTATTGGAACAATTAGTAATCAGCACCGGCAAGCCAAAAGTATGAAACCATGCACTCACCAGATGGTCACTGGCGGCTTTGCTGGCGGAGTAAGGGGAACGCGGACTGTAGGGTGTAGTTTCTAAAAATAAACCATCATCTCCAAGGGAACCATAAACTTCATCAGTTGAAATATGCTGAAAACGGAAACACGCTTTGCGTTCAGCTGAAAGTTGCTGCCAGTATTCACGGGAACATTCCAGAAGATTGCCCGTGCCGAGAATATTAGTATTTAAAAACTCCGCCGGGCCATCAATCGAGCGATCAACATGCGACTCCGCCGCCAGATGCATTACCCCGTCAGGCTGAAACCCGGTCAGAACGTTTTCCACCGCCGCACGGTCGCAAATATCTCCACGAACAAACGAATAACGCGGATTACTCTCAACTTCTTTCAAACTGGAAAGATTACCAGCATAAGTCAGTTTATCAAAATTCAAAACATGATAATCTGTATGCGAAATCAAATGCCGAATTAACGCAGAACCGATAAAGCCTGCTCCGCCAGTTACAATTATTTTTCGAACGTCAGATTGATTGGTCATCATTTAGCGCCTTTAATTATAAAAAAGTAAATACTTTGCTAAAACCCGATTTCGTAATTTGGATTCTCAAGCAACCGCAAATCGCCAGCGGTCATTATCTTTACCAACTCTTCAAACTTTACTTTCGGCTCCCAGCCCAACACCGATTTTGCCTTAGCCGGATTCCCCAAAAGTTGTTCAACCTCCGCAGGACGATAATAACGCGAATCGATACGGACTACTATTTTTCCCGAGTCAATATCAATGCCCACTTCATTTTCCTCTTTTCCTTCCCATTTTATGGTATGTCCAAGATAAGAAAAAGATTTTTCAATAAACTCACGCACCGTATGCATTTCCCCGGTCGCCACCACATAATCATCCGGCTTGTCCTGCTGCATCATCATCCACATCATTTGAACGTAATCTGGCGCATACCCCCAATCGCGAAAAGAATCAATATTCCCCATATACAAGCAATCCTGTAAACCGCAGTGAATGCGTACGGCTGCCATAGTGATTTTTCTCGTAACAAAAGTTTCGCCGCGACGCGGCGATTCGTGATTAAATAAAATACCGTTACTGGCATGCAAATTATATGCCTCGCGATAATTCTTCACAATCCAGAAGGCGTAGAGTTTTGCCACGGCATAAGGAGAACGCGGATAAAATGGAGTTTTTTCAGTTTGAGGAACTTCAACAACCTTACCGTACAATTCAGAAGTTGAGGCCTGATAAAAACGGGCATTTATTCCGGTTTCCCGGATTGCGTCAAGCAAACGTAAAGTTCCGACACCGTCAACTTCCGCTGTATATTCAGGAACTTCAAAAGAAACTTGCACATGTGATTGAGCGCCAAGATTATATATTTCAACGGGCTCAATTTTTTCAATCAGACGGTTAAGATTGCTGGAATCGGTCAAATCGCCGTAATGCAAAAACATCTTAACCCCAGTCTCATGCTGGTCTTTGTAGAGGTGGTCAATGCGGCATGTGTTAAACGAACTGGCACGACGAATTATGCCATGCACTTCATAACCTTTCGACAATAGCAACTCCGCCAGATACGATCCGTCCTGACCGGTAATGCCGGTAATTAAAGCTTTTTTCACTGCCATCTCCGTTTGTAATAATTTGAAAAGAATCAAATTATTAATCGTTTTTGAGCAAAAATTTTAAATCTATCTACGCTCCGCCCCGTCACTTGCAACTTGCAGGTGACATCATCGATATTTCACGCCAGAATAACTGGTTAAAAAAAATTGAAGTCAAGAAATTCCTCTGACCGTAAAAGATAGCATTAAGCGGTCTAAAATCAAGATTTGTCGCCTTTTTTTACCTGTATATTGCCAATGTGAGATCAACATTAAAATAACAATATTTGTAACACGAGAAAAAGTCATAAATCACAAGTCATTTTTAACTAAAAAGTTACACAGGCGGAAACATTAATAAAAAAATCCTGAAACTCAGTTTTGCATAATACGCTTTTTCAATACACTTTTTCAATGATTTCTTTTTGCAGCATGGCAAAGCCATCTGCCTGGTTAAAGGTTCCGATGAGTTTTCCGAAACGAAACAGTACAATTTTATCTTTGCCGCCGGCAATTCCCAAATCAGCATCTTTCGCCTCACCGGGACCATTGACAACACAGCCCATTACCGCAATTTTTCCCAGTCTGATTTTTTTACCGGAAGCTTTAATAGAATCTACGATTGCTTCGACTTTTTCCGCCATGCCAATCAAGTCGATTTCAGTCCGTCCGCAGGTCGGACAGGAAACAATATCCGGTTCAGCGCTGCGCAAACCGCAACTTTCAAGAATCCGGACGGCGGTAATAATTTCCTGTTCCGGATCGGCGGTCAAGCTGACCCGGATTGTATCGCCAATACCATCCATGAGTAAGGCGCCGATACCAACTGCCGACTTGACAATTCCGCGCGCCGGAGTTCCAGCTTCAGTTACTCCAAGATGTAGCGGATAATCGGATATTGTTGCGAATTTCCGGTAAGCCATCACCGTTACCGGAACATCAGAAGCTTTTAAAGAAACTTTTATTTCGTTGAATCCATATTTTTCGAGAATTCCACACTGCATAAGCGCACTTTGCACCAACGCTTCAGACAATGCGTCTTCACGAGACATGCCACGCTTTAAAAATTGTTCCAGCATGCCTTCGGGCAGACTTCCGGAATTGGCTCCGACCCGGATTGAAATTCCAGCCCCCCCTGCCCGTTCTGCAACCAACCGAACACTGTCTTCAGAACCAATATTTCCCGGATTGATGCGTATTCCTTGAATGCCAGCATCAATTGCGCCCAACGCCAGCTTGCAATCGAAATGAATATCACCAATCACCGGCATCGGGCTGCCAGATATGATTTCCGGCAAAGCCTCCACTGCTTTTTTATCAGGAACCGCCACCCGGATGATTTGACACCCGAGTCCGGCAAGCTTGCGAATCTGCGCCAGCGTCGTTACGGCATCCCGGGTATCAGTATTCGTCATCGACTGAATCGACACCGGAGCTCCGCCGCCAATCGCAATATTACCTAGCTTTATCTGCCTGGTCTGTTTTCTTTGCGGCATCGACCGTTCCCTCAATTTTAGGCTTATTTTCTGAAACAACCTGAGATTTCCCAGCTGGCGCGGACTGATTATTAATTGGCAAAAGCCGCCGCATTATATCAAAATATGAAACGTACAACATCAGCGAAATCAGTAGAAAGACAAACACAAAAGTAAGTACTTTGTTCACTCCACTATGCAATGGCCGTTTGAAAATAATTTCAATCGCCGCCAGAGCAATATGTCCACCATCCAGAACTGGAAGCGGCAGCAGATTGAAAACTGCCAGCGCAAACGAAACCATCACCACAAAATAAATTCCTATCATGAACGACCCTTTATATACTGCCACAAAAAGCGTCTGTCCCAGTCCGATAGGTCCGCTGAGATTACTGGCATTCAAAGTACTTCCGGATTCAGTCAATCCGATTTTTTTGGCCAGACTGTAGAGAATAGAACGCAAAGATTTGTAACTCATCTCCAATACGCTCACAAACTGCTGAACCGGGCTCGGGTGATCTATTATCGCCAGTCCTACTCCAATCGTGTAATATTTGATATGCTTCGCGGTAAGCTGCACATCAAAAACTTTCTCTCCGCGTTTGATGTTCAACGTAAAAGGTTTTTCTTTCTGCGCTGAAAGACTTTTCTGAAATTCTTCAACACTTATTATGTTTTTTCCATTCAAAGCCAATATCATATCATCTTTCAACAAGCCGCCTTTCGCCGCCGGATAATTCTTAGCCACCTCAATAATCTTCAGCGGCAGTGTTCTTGGATCATAAACAATCCCAATCATATAAACATTGTTGTCTTCTTCCGGAATGTCTTTATCGAGTTCAGGAACAATATTCAAGATTTCAATTATTTTCCCGCCGCGGTTTACTTTGATATTTATCGGCTTGCCGTCTGACAAACTTATCTGCCGGTAGAAATCCACGTAATTAGAAATTTTCACACCGTTGATTTCCACTAGAACATCGCTTTTTTTAACTCCAGCCTTAGATGCCGGTGAATTGTTGTCAGGAAACAACTCTATTGGTATTCGCGGCACGAAAAAAGGCCAGGCAACTCGTTCATTTTTCATTTTTTCCGGCGCATTCGGATTTTCCCGCGGAACAAACTTAATTAAAACATCTTTATCGCCGCGTTTGACATCAAAAGAGACTTCTCCTACTGAAAATAAAATTTTGCGGACAAATTCATTCCATGTGCAGAAAAACCGTTCGCCGTTAATTTTGGTAATTTTATCTTCAACGCGCAGTCCGCCCTGATACTCCGGTCCGCTGACATCAATTGCGTCAACTGTAATCGACCGCATTTTAGGCGTATCCTGCGGAATTCCAACTACCCACACTAAAATACCAAGCGTCAAGCCGAACAGAATATTAAAAAACGGTCCGGCAAAAGCAGTAACCATCCGGTCCTGAGGTTTGGCGGCTGGCAAATCATTGCCATTTTCATCCTTGGGAACTCCGGTGGTATCAATCTGCGGAACATCAACATACCCGCCGAACGGCAGCCAGCCAATGCGATAGTCAATTCCATTAATTTTTTTCGACCATGCCTTTTTAAACCCGATGGAAAATGCAATAACATGCAACCCGCGCCACCTGGCAGCAAGAAAATGTCCAAATTCATGAATAAAAACGCAAAATCCCAGAAAAAACACCATAAACAATGCTGCGCCGGCAATCTCCAGCCCTTTGAAAAAAAGTTCCATAACACTCCATTCAGTTCTTCCGTTCCGTGGAACAGAAATTTTTAATATAAACTTGCTGCTGTTTGACGCGCCCAGCCATCCGCGGCAAGCACTGTCGTTAAATCCGATTGTGCCGTCACTTGATGCAACGACATCACTTTCTCTATGATACTCCAAATTCCGGTAAAGGCAATTTCACCTTTGCGGAATTTTTCCACTGCTATCTCATTGGCGGCATTCATCACCGCCGGCATCGTTCCTCCTGACCGTAGCGCCGCATAGGCAAAATCCAGCGAAGGAAAACGTTTTCGGTCAGGTTTCTGAAAACTCAAATTCAGACAATCAGAAAAATTCAACCGCGGCATTTCACCAGCCAGTCTTGCCGGATAAGTCAGTGCGTATTGAATCGGAAAACGCATATCCGGTTTCGACAACTGGGCGAGAATTGAACCGTCCACAAATTCCACCATCGAATGAATAATCGATTGCGGATGAATGACTACATCAATTTTTTCCGGCGGGATTCCAAACAAATATCCGGCTTCAACAATCTCCAACGCTTTATTCATCATCGTCGTCGAATCAATGGTCACTTTCGGTCCCATATCCCAAGTCGGATGCGCCAACGCTTTTTCGTAAGTTGCCATTTCCATTTCTTCACGGGTGGAATCACGGAACGCGCCGCCGCTGGCAGTCAGAATCAGCCGTGCCACATCTTCTTTTTTGCGTCCTTCAAGACACTGAAAAATAGCGCTGTGTTCACTGTCAACTGGAATAATTCTGCATCCGTTTTTTTCAGCTTCTCGCATAACCAGTTCCCCGGCCATAACCAGAACTTCTTTGCTCGCCAGAGCAATATCTTTTCCGGCGCGCAATGCGGAAATAACCGGCAACAACCCGCCGGTTCCGACAATCGCACATAATATCAAATCAACTTCCAGCGCAGTTACCATTTTCAAAACCGCATCTTCACCGCCGTCAACCGCACATCCGGAATGCACCATTGTCCGCAATTCTGCAATGCGTGTAACATCAGTTGTGACAACCGAATGACAATCCAACTCAAACGCCTGTTCTGCCAGCCGTTTAAGGCTGTTTCTGGCAACCAGGCCGACAACCTCAAACTCCGACTTGAGACTGCGCGCTACTTTGAAGGCATTTTCCCCAATAGAACCGGTCGCGCCGAGAATTATTATTTTTTTCTTTTTCACATTCGTATTCAATTCATTAATTTATTTCTTTGATTCCAACATCAATGTCACCGGACCGTGATTCTTAATATCAACCAGCATATCTGCGCCAAACTCTCCGGTTGCAACACTAACGCCAGCGGCGGCAACCGCCTTAATGAAATTTTCATATAGTGGAATCGCGTGTTCCGGCAGAGCGGCGTCGACAAAACTCGGACGACGACCTTTACTGGCATCGCCATAAAGAGTAAATTGTGAAACAATCAACGCTTCGCCTTTCACCTCCAGCAGAGAACGGTTCATCTTATCGTCATCATCACGGAATATCCTCAAATTAACACATTTGTCTGCCAAATAATCGACATCACGCTCATCATCGTCATGCGTTATGCCCAGCAAAATCATCAATCCCGCCCCAATACTTCCGATTGTTTTTCCGCCTACAGTTACCGACGCGGCGGACACTCGCTGAACCAAAGCTCTCATAACCGGGATTCTCCGGATTTATTTTATCAATTTAAGAAATTCGTTTCTCGTCGCCGCCTCAGCACGAAAACTTCCCAGCATTGACGATGTTGCCATAACTGAGTTCTGTTTTTCCACGCCGCGCATCACCATACACAAATGTTTGGCCTCAATTACCACGCCTACTCCTTCAGCGCCAACAGTTTCCATTACCGTTTCGGCAATTTGTTTCGTCAGTCGTTCCTGAAGTTGCAACCGGCGCGCAAACATATCCACAATCCGCGCCAGTTTGCTCACGCCGAATATTTTTCCTTGCGGAATATAGCCAACATGACATTTGCCGAAAAACGGCAGCATATGATGTTCACACAAACTGTAAAATTCAATATCCCGGACAATTACCATGTCATCTGATTCGGCTTCGAACAGCGCCCCGTTGACGACCTGTTCCAAATTCTGACGATATCCGTCGGTCAAAAATAAAAAACTCTCCGCCACCCGTTTAGGCGTATCTTTAAGTCCTTCGCGTTCAGGGTCTTCACCCATCTTTACAAGTACTTCTCGTATCGAATCGCGCATTGCATACCTCATATTTAATGAATAAAAAATATTATGGAATATACTTTAATTTCTTCCTTATTCAACGCTGACGTAGTTTTTTCCATAAAATCAATTCCGCTTATTGAAAAATCAAAAATCAGTCATATAATTTACTCTGTTTTGTTAACACTCAAACCGGGAGTTACTTATGCCGTTAATTGATATGCCGCTGGAAAAATTGTTGACTTATACCGGAACCAATCCTAAACCGGCCGACTTCGACCAGTTCTGGGACAAATCGCTTGATGAAATGCATGCGATTGATCCGGAGCTAGAGCTGATTCCAGCTAAATTCCAAAGTCCCTTCGCTGAATGTTTTCACCTCTATTTTACCGGAATTGGCGGAGCAAGAATACATGCCAAATATCTCCGGCCAAAGAACATTAAAACTCCGCATCCTGGACTGGTGGAATTTCACGGCTACTCTGGCAACTCCGGGGATTGGTTTGGAAAACTGCCGTATGTCGCGGCTGGATTCTCTGTCATGTCTCTCGACTGCCGTGGACAAGGCGGATTGTCAGAAGATAAAGGCGATGTCAAAGGCAATACCCTCCGCGGGCATATCATTCGTGGCCTGGATGACGATTCGCCGGATAAACTCTACTTCCGTAAGGTATTTCTTGACACGGCTCAACTCGCCGGAATAATGATGAGCCGGGAAGAAGTTGACGCAGAACGCGTTGCGGCCTGCGGTGGCTCTCAAGGCGGCGGGCTGACCCTTGCCTGTGCTGCATTGGAACCGCGCATCAATCGTGCCACGCCGTCATTTCCGTTCCTCTGCGATTATAAAAGAATCTGGGATATGGATTTGGACAAAGACGCCTATCAGGAATTGCGCGACTACTTCCGCCGTTTCGATCCGCGTCATGAGCGTGAGAACGAAACATTCGCCCGCCTGGGCTATATTGACGTTCAACATCTGGCGTCGCGCATCAAGGCAAAAATTAAAATGGCAGTCGGTCTGATGGACAATATCTGTCCGCCATCAAGTCAATTTGCCGCATATAACAAAATAAGCTCGGAAAAAGACTTAATCATCTACCCTGATTTCGGACATGAAGGTCTTCCTGACATGCCGGATATAACTTTCTCGTGGTTAATGGAAATGCTGTAATCAGGCAATAAATAATTGCATAATCAAAGATAGGTTATGTCTTGTAATTCAGTGGTTAGAAATCAGTTCAGGCTTGAGTCTGGCAAACTTCAACGCCATCCAGAATACGCCTGATTTCTTTCGCCATATCAATCAGCCGGTGCGGTTTTGGCAGAAATCCCTTAGCTCCCTGTTGCAACAAGTCTTTTACCTCTTCCTCGGAAACATATCCGCTGGAAAGCAGAACTTTTGCCGCCGGGTCAAGCGTTTTAATCTTATAAAAAGTCTGATGTCCGCCTTGTTTCGGCATAATCATATCAAGCAACACCAAATCAACTTCATGCGGATTGGCTTTATAAATTTCCACTGCGTCAATTCCATTCTCCGCCAAAAGCACAGAATAGCCCAATTGCTGCAATGCTTCAATCAGAAAGTCCCAAATCGTTTCATGGTCATCAACAATCAGTATTGTTTCATTCCCGCCGGGGAGTTGTTTAAGTTCATTCGACATTTACAACCTCACAAGTAATTCTTTAACAATAACTGAGATTATATTATAATTTACGCAAAAATGCAATCTTTTGACAAAATAAAGTTATTTTTTTAACAAATACCCCAGGTCTTTAACAATTTGCGATTGCAACGGAGAGTCACTGTATCTGGACAATAACAGCCGGGCATCTTCTGCGGCGGCATTCAAATCGCTGGCGGCCGTGACTTTCACTTCAATTATTTTTTCTGCAATCCACGCCTGCGCTATTTCCGCCGCGCAAACATCGCCTTCAATAACCTTTGAATTCTCTAAATTCCCGGACAGTACACTATAATCAGAAAAAAAATTATTCTTATTATCGCGCAAAGCAGGAACTACCTTGCTGATGAGTTCGTACATTGTTTCACCATTGAATGAATAACAGCCGCGAACCTGTACCCTCCCGTCAACGTCCTGATAATAAATCAACCCTGAGGTTACCGTGGTAATCCGGTTATTTTTATCAAAAACCATTCCTCGCAATTTTGAATTCCGACCTGAAATAATACTATCCAAGTGATTCAGTTTTTTTATCCATTCGCGATATTTATCAAACCAGTCGCAATACTTCTTCCCATACAGGTTATTGTAATATGATAATGTGAATTCGGCTTTTTTAAACTCCCGGCTTTGAATCATCTGGTATAATTTCACCAGCAGTAGTTGTTTCCTGTCTTGTTCATAATTTAAAGCGTTACGTTCTTCGGCCTGTTTTATGCGATTAATTTCAGCAGACAGCAGTTGATTCTGCTTCTGTAGAGTTTTCTTTTCCTCTACACGTGCCTGAATTTTACTGTCCATTTCCCGCCTGTCTCTGACAATTTCATTTTCCGCTGCTCTTTTTGCTGACAGTTCTTCTTTAAGGCACTCTTCCAATTTTTTGATATATTCGTCCTTCCGCTCCAACGCAATATTTTTCTTCTGAGCATCAATCAACTCCAGATAATGCCTTAAATTTAAAAATACCACCTGTTGCGCCGGAGTACGGTTAACGGTCGGAATTGATTCAATAATCTGTTGCGCCTCAATAATTAAAACCGCCGGATAGACGGATTTAGAAGCAAATCTTCCCTCAAAACTTCGCAATTGACTTTCAAGGCGGGCGGTTTCACCCGGCTCACGGTACATTTCCCGGCAAATGATAAAAGTCGCCAGCACAGCAACCATTACTGGAAAAATTGACAGCAGGCTCCAAAATAAAAAGTCGCGCCGGTTTTTGATTTTTTTAGACTGTTCACCCATCTGAGGCATATCTTTATTAGACGACTTGTGAGCTTGATATTCCAGCCGGTTGATAGATATTGTATGCACATCCGGAACCATATCACTGCTCGGAGCGGTTGTCTGCCTGACAGACCAAATCTCCTTCAGTAAAACCTCCATATCTTCAAACCGGTCTTCGGATAATTTTTCCATCATACGCTTGACAAGATTAGACACTCTCAAACTGATGCCCAGCCCCAACCGGTGAAGCGGAACCGC
>JBAYVM010000049.1:0-10747 GCA_041674645.1 Victivallaceae bacterium
ACGCGACTACACCGGACTGTCGTCCGGAAGAAAGGCGAAGCGTCCGAGACGGACGCGACTACACCGGACTGTCGTCCGGAAGAAAGACATACCGCAGATATGCCGGGTATTTGTTCCACGGCTTTGGCAGGTTGATCAGAGAATCATCATTGATGCGTTTCAGCCATGATGAGATGGTCTCCGGGGAGGTTTGAAAAGCCTCGGCGGTCTGTTTAAGGCTCCAGCCGCAGGCGGCTTTATGATTGAGAATTTCCATGCGTTCAGTTGGCAGATAATAGGGTCGTTTTTTTGCCGGAACGCGACTGAATCTGGATGAGATTATCCTGAGCTGATTATTTTTGCGCACGAGTTCAGTTTGCAGTTTGTCGAGTTTTGCTTTCAGGCGGACATTTTGAATTCCGGAATCAGCCGCTCTGCTCCAGGCGCAGATGAGTGATTACGATGCAAGACTTTCAATATCCCAAGCCTGCATTTTTTAAAATTTACCGGGGAATCCATTCGCGGCGGGACGATTGTCCGGGCTTCATGGAAGTGGCGCGCAGATAAGTATTCATCACCTCGCTGATTTCTTTAGACTTGAAGAAAGTCGGTCCGAACAGATTGGAATACTGTTTATTTTTGCTGGCAATGACCCCGCTGATGGGAACGCGTTCTCCATCTTTAACTGTCAGTCGGGATGAGAGGCTTTCAACTTTAACGGTCTGCCGTTTTCCTTTTCCGGTCAAATAACTGATTTCAGGATAGACTTCAACCTCAATCATGCCGTTGCCGAGGTAACGCGGCAGAACATATAGAGACGTGCCGACATTCGTCCATTTCGGGTCATTCAGCGTTCCATCAAGTTCAATAATATTTCCGTCCGCACCGATGACAACAATTTCCGGCTGTATTTTCTGATATCTCAACCATGACGGATCGACCATTGTTTTGCCCGACCACAACGATGCCGGCGAGCCGCTTTTCGTAACAATAAACGAGCTGTTGAGTCGGCTTTCGCTGCCGCTGGTTTGATTGACATAAATTTCAACATTTTTATTTTTTTTAATGTCCAACTTTCGTCCGTCGCGAAAGGACGATCTGGCAGGATAGACCGTTTTTTTGCCGGGCGAATAGTAGCCAATGTTAGTGCCGCCGGTCTTACCGCCGCCGACACTTTCGATGTCAATCCTGATATTCATTTCCTCCTGCGCATTGCCGCCAATAAACTTTTTAATCTTATAAATATTTTCCGGAGTATCGTAAACCAGGATAGAATTGAGTTTTGTTTCGTGGGTCAATTTGCCTTTTTCCGACAGCCATGGGCGGCAGACGGCATCAACCACTTTAAATTCGAGGCCGGATAAAGGAATGATTTTGTACTCCATATCCGGCGTACGGTCTTTGTCGCTGAGCACCACTGTCTGCTCTGAAGCCATAACCGGTAAGTCACAACATAAAATCAGCGCCGCCGCAATTAATGTCAATATGCAGTTCATCATCACCTCCAGTTTATTAAGGATTAGTCCTGAACAACGTAATTCCGAACACTAGAAATTCAATTTTCAACTAAAATTTAAATTTGCAAATTTTCTTTGCCAAACATATAATATCAGACAATTTGCGAATTTTCAGATTCATTACCAAATAATTTTATAAATAATATCAGAGGGTGACGGCGTGAAGTGCCCACATTGCGGCGAAAATGGCTTGATGGCGGGGAATATGAAAATTTAAAGAAAACAGACATTATCACATTTCTCAAAAAAATATTCTAACCAATACTGCATACTAAAAACAACGTCAGTATTGCCAATTAATACTTTTCTATTTTTTCCCGTTTTTTCCTTTAATTGCTTGTGGCAATAATCAAAAAAAAGGCTATACTATGCGGATATTACTATTTTAAGTAATGGTTATATAATTGTCGCATATTAATATAAATGTATTAATATAAAATGTCAACATAAAATTTAATCTTAATGGTAAATTTTTGACGAAAGGAAACAAGAAAACATGTCATGTTGCAATTGCCAGGAACAGGCTCATGAAGGGATTAAACTGATTGAGCAGTTTCCAGAGAAGCGGGAAAAACTCGAAAACTACATCAAGACACTTGATGTGAGTGACGACCGTGAAAAGAATTGTGGTTATCTGATTCAGGTACTGCACAAAGCTCAAGACATCTTCGGCTATCTGCCGCTGGATTTACAGCTTTTTGTAGCCGACAAGCTGCGGCTTCACCTGTCAGAAGTTTACGGAGTAATCAGTTTTTACTCTTACTTCACAGAAACACCAGTCGGAAAATACAAGATTAACGTTTGTACCGGCACCGCCTGTTTTGTAAAGGGTTCCGGCGCTGTCCTTGACGAATTAAAGCGTTATCTTAATTTAGAAGTCGGCGAAACCTCTAAAGATCTTAAGTTTTCTTTAGGCGGCTTGCGCTGCGTCGGCGCTTGCAGTCTGGCTCCGGTCGTAATGGTAAACGAAAAAGTTTACGGCAACGTCACGACTAAGATGGTTCCAGAAATAATCAGCGACTGCCAATGACAATTAAAGGAAAATAAACCATGATTGATACAGTAGATAAACTTATCCGGCGGGCTGACGAGCTCAAGTCCGCCAAAAAAGCCGACATCAGGATTCTGGTGTCAATGGGCACTTGCGGGATTGCCGCCGGAGCCGTTCCGGTGTTTGAAGCATTCAAAAATGAAGTTGCTGCAAAGAAACTCGACCAGGCAATTGACATCATCGAAGCTGGTTGTATGGGTCTCTGTCACAGTGAACCTAGTGTTGAAGTAGTCAATGTAAAAACTGGCGAAAATGTAATTTATGGAACTGTCAAACCGGAAAACGTCGCGGCGATTGTCGAATCCATCAACAGCATTGCCACCGGCGTTACGACCATCAACCGTTCCTGGTACTATCCGGAAGTTGAAGAAAAATTCGAAGGCAGTATTCAGGCGCGTATCGTGCTCCGGAACAGCGGGCGCATAAATCCGGAAAATCTTGACGATTATCTGGTTAATAACGGTTATCAAGCTCTGGCAAAAGTTCTCACTAAAATGACTCCTCAGGAAGTAATTGATGAAATCATTGCTTCCGGTCTCCGCGGACGCGGCGGTGGTGGTTTCCCAACCGGCAAAAAGTGGGGATTTGCGGCGGCACAGAAAGCCGGACGCAAATTTTTGCTCTGCAATGCGGATGAAGGCGACCCGGGCGCATTTATGGATCGTGCGGTACTGGAAGGCGACCCGCATTCAGTGTTGGAGGCCATGGCTATCGCCGGTTACGCAATCGGAGCTCAGGAAGGCTGCATCTACATTCGCGCCGAATATCCGTTGGCGGTTAAACGTTTGCACCTTGCTATCGATCAGGCCAGAAAATCCGGTTTGCTCGGCAAAAATATTTTCGGACTCGGGTTTGATTTCGATATCGAACTGAAATATGGCGCTGGCGCTTTTGTTTGCGGAGAAGAAACCGCATTAATTCATTCGATTGAAGGCAAACGCGGCGAACCGACCTTCAAACCACCGTTCCCGGCCGTATCCGGTTTGTGGAAAGCTCCGACCGTTGTCAATAACGTCGAAACTTTTGCCAACGTTCCGGCTATCATCAGAAAAGGCGCTGCCTGGTTCAGAACCATCGGCACCGAAAAATGTCCTGGCACAAAAGTATTCGCGCTGGCGGGTAAAGTTGATAAGGTCGGTCTGGTCGAAGTTCCGATGGGAACTAAGATTCGCGACATCATCTTCGGACTCGGCAATGGCATCAAAGGCGGCAGAAAGTTTAAAGCTGTTCAAACCGGCGGACCTTCCGGCGGTTGTATTACCATGGAAAAAATTGATACTCCAATTGACTACGAAAACCTGATTGCGCTGGGTTCCATGATGGGTTCAGGCGGCATGATTGTCATGGATGAAGATGATTGCATGGTTAATATCGCCCGGTTCTTCCTGGAATTCACACTGGACGAATCCTGCGGAAAATGCACCCCCTGCCGTATCGGCAATAAACGTCTGCACGAAATGTTGGATTTGATTTGTCAGGGAAAAGGCACTGAAGAAACCTTGAACAAGCTGAAAACGCTGGCGCTGGTAATCAAGGACACGGCGCTCTGTGGCCTGGGTCAAACCTCGCCAAATCCAGTGCTTTCAACCCTGGTGAACTTCCATGACGAATATCTGGCACACGTCAAAGATCACCGATGCCCGGCCGGAGTTTGCACAAAACTCATCAAGTATGAAATCAATAACAACTGCGTTGGCTGCACACTCTGCGCTAGAAATTGCCCAGTCAATTGTATTTCAGGCGAACGTAAAGAAAAACATGTCATCGATCAAGACAAGTGCATTAAATGCGGCGTCTGCTTCCAGGCCTGCAAATTCCATGCCATCGACCGCAAGTAAACAGACAACCCCGGAGATATACTTAAAATGGTTAAATTGACAATTAATAACATCCCGGTAACGGTGAAGGAAGGTTCGACCATCCTCCACGCTGCCGACAAAGTCGGAATCAGAATCCCGACACTCTGCCACATGGAACTCGACTGCTTCAATATCGAACACCGCACCGGCTCATGCCGCATCTGCGTTGTCGAAGTTGCCGACCGCCGCAATCTCGCCCCCGCCTGCTGCACCCCGGTGTCTGAAGGCATGGCGGTAAGAACTAACACTATTCGCGCCATCAACGCTCGCAGAACCATGTTGGACCTCATTCTGTCAGACCATCCGAAAGACTGCCTGACTTGCGAAAAAAACGGCGACTGCGAACTGCAACGGCTGGCTGGAGAAATGGATTTGCATCATATTGTGTATGAAGGCGAACAGTCAACATACAAAATTGACCTGGCCTGCAACGCCATTGTCCGCGACCTCAACAAATGCATCATGTGCCGCCGTTGCGAAACCGCATGTAATGAAATGCAGACCGTCGGCATTCTGTCCGGCGTCGGACGCGGTTTTGAAGCCGTTGTCGCTCCCGCCGGAATGCGTCCGCTCAGCGAAACAAAATGCGTTTTCTGCGGACAGTGCGTAGCCGCCTGCCCGGTTGGCGCCCTGACTGCACAAAATCACAAATATGATGTTTGGCGCGCCCTCAATGATGAAACTAAAACCGTCATTGTTCAAACCGCCCCGGCCGTTCGCGTGGCTATCGGAGAAGAATTCGGCATGGCTCCAGGTTCAATTGCTACCGGCAAACTCGTTTCCGGACTTAAATTGCTTGGTTTTGACAAAGTATTTGACACTGACTTTGCGGCCGACCTGACGATTATGGAAGAGACCACTGAACTGATTAATCGTATCAAGAAAAATGAGAATCTTCCAATTCTGACCTCCTGCTGTCCCGGCTGGGTCAAGTTCCTCGAACATCAATTCCCGGAACTGATTTACATGCCGTCAACCGCCAAGTCTCCGCAACAGATGTTCGGCGCCATCGCCAAATCATACTACGCGGAAAAAATCGGCAAGAAGCCGGAAGAAATTATTGTCGTATCAGTCATGCCATGCCTGGCTAAAAAATACGAAGCTTCCCGTGAAGAATTCGCCCCAAATGGCGTCCGCGATGTGGATATCGTCATCTCCACCCGCGAACTGGCTGACATGTTCAAAGAAGCCGGTATCCGCATTGAAAAACTTCCGGAACAGGAATACGACAACCCGCTCGGCGAATCCACCGGAGCCGGAGTCATTTTCGGAGCTTCCGGCGGCGTGCTCGAAGCCGCGCTCCGTACCGCAGCTGACTGGCTGTCCGGCGAAAGCCTCAAGAATATCGACTTCACTGCCGTCAGAGGCCTTGAAGGCGTTAAGGAAGCCACCGTCAACGTGGCCGGACTGGAGCTGAAAGTCGCAGTCACTTCCGGACTAGGCAATGCCCGCAAAGTACTGGAAAAAATCCAGAAAGGCGAAGCGGTGTACCATGCTCTTGAAATCATGGCCTGCCCCGGCGGCTGTCTGAACGGCGGTGGACAACCATATATTCACGATGATACATCTATTCTGGAAAAACGTAAAGCTGCGATTTACAAGGCCGACGCGAATCTGCCCATGCGCAAATCTCACGAAAATCCTCATATCGTAAAACTTTACGCTGATTTTCTGGGAGAACCGGGCAGCCCCAAGGCTCACCACCTCCTGCATACTCATTATACTGCCAGAAAAAAACATTAAGTATGTTTTTGGTAATATAATCTCAAGCCCGGCGTTCTCGCCGGGCTTTTTTTATTTCCGGAAGCGCAGCAATCTACGATTTAAATGGAAACAGCAGTTTGAAACTTAAACCATTACGATATATTATGGCAGGAAACCAATAAAAATCGGAGATAAAAATGAACAAACCAATGACATGGATATTCGGAATAATATTTTCGGCGGTCATGCTGACAACAATGGAAGTAAAAGCCATATCAGCGGATGATGTGCATAACATTACCGGCATCAAAGACGCCGACTTCTCAACGAAAGCAATTAGCGGCAAAACCTTTATCGAGTTGCATGACCGGAACGGAAAAACGTCCGGTTATGTCTTTGATACTGTAGATTTTGTCCATGATGTCAAAGGTTTCAAAGGGCCAATCCGCCTGCTGGTATATATTTCGTCCGATGGCATACTGAAAAATTTCCAAATCATCAAATCTTCCGATTACGCAAAATATCTCAATAAAGTAATGAAGAAGAAAAACCAATATCTTAATAAAGACATTTCTCAGCCCGGCATTGCCGCCACAGACGCGGTCACCGGAGCCACCTACAGTTCAAGGGGCATCGCTAAGACTTTGGAAAAAGCCGGAATCGCATTCACAAAGCTTATCGAACTTAAACAGGAGTAAATATGGACTCTACTGATATTTTTTACAAGATTTTCACCAACACTTTGTATTTGATTGCGTTAATCAACCCAATCAGCAAAATTTGCATTCTCTCCGTATTCTCAAAAAATGACAGCGATTCAAAAGAAATGCCGCGAACCGTTATCGAATCCTCAATTATCGCATTCTTTATCCTACTGCTGGTCATGCTGTTCGGAGAGTTTATCTTCAAGTCGTTTCTCCGTGTTGAACTCTACTCGTTGCGCATTGCCGGAGGAATAATCCTTTTCGGCGTTGGTTTCAAGGCCTTATCCAAAGGAGTTTTCTTTGAATCCGGAACTCAGAACCGGCTTTCCGAAATATCCATCGTTCCACTGGCATCACCGATGATTGCCGGGCCGGCAACTATTGCCGCGACACTAACGCTCACAGTGGCGGATGGATTTTTCATCACCATCATTGGAATTATCGTGGCGTTGCTGGTAAATCTGGGATTAATGCTCATGTCAAAGTTCCTCGGCAAACTTCTGACCAAATTTAATGTCATGGGCGCCTTAATCAGAATTACCGGACTGATTGTTGCGACCATCGGCACACAAATGATTCTCACCGGAATTGCCAACTGGCTGCTCAGCCTGAAATAACTTTAATCCTTCCGCTTTTCTCCAGGAAAAACAGTGCTATATTAGAGGCGATTACGAGCGACAATTACGATAAAGAACGGAGCTTTTATGAATAGAAATGTCTTTCTTAATTTTATTTTTACCGTGTTGACTGTCGCGGTTATTTTTCTCGGCATCATGTTGATTAACGCTATCGACCGGGTTCAGTTAAGCAACCAGCAAGTGCTCAGAAAACTGTCTGAAATCAGCGATTCTCTGCAACGCCAGCCAATGATGAATGTCCGAACGACGGAAACTGGAAAAACCGCCGAAGTTGCGCTACCGCAGAAAACAGAAATCGCCAATGTTGCATATTACGACCAGAACGCTCAGCGGGGCGGCAGAATGATTACCGTCATCCCCGCCGACACCGGCAATATGAATAATTTGATTAACAATGACAGCACGGTTTCAATGTTTTACGAAAAATGCAACTCCACGCTGGCGGAACGGGATTATCAGACGCCGGAGAAATTTAAACCGTTAATGGCGGAAAGCTGGACAATATCCCCGAACAAAAAAGTTTATACCCTCAAGTTGCGCAAAGGTATTTTGTGGCAGGATTTCACCGACCCGGTAACCGGCAAAGAATGGAAAAACCGCGAAGTTACTGCTCAAGATTTCAAATTTTATGTTGATGTAATCAAGACCCCGGACACCAACTGCGCGCCGATGCGGGTTTATTTCAAAGATTTGGAGAAAGTTGAAATCATCTCCGATTATGAATTTAAAGTTTACTGGAAAGAACGTTATTTCGGTTCAATAGAACAAACGTTGAGTCTCTCCCCCCTGCCCCGGCATCTTTACCATGCTTACGAAGGTCCGTTTGATGGCAAAAGATTCAATGACGACCATCAACGCAACCGGATAATTATCGGCTGCGGGCCTTACCGTTTCCTCCGCTGGGACAAAGACCTCCGGGTGATTTTCACCAGTTTTGAAAAATATTTTGGCCGCCAGTACGGCATTACTCCGCCGCTCAAAGATATTTGCTACGACATTATCAAACATCCGAACACCCAGTTTCAGGCGTTGCTTTCCGGCAGCATTGACCGTCTCGGCATGACGCCAGAACAGTGGACAAAAAGTGAAACGATGAAGGAATTCGGCGACAATGGAAATATTCGAAAGTTGAAATATCTGGGCAGAAGCTATTCATATATCGGCTACAACCTGCGCAATCCGTTATTTAAAGACAAGCAAGTGCGCCAGGCGCTGACTCATCTGGTCAATCGCGAAAAAATACTGAAAGATGTTTATTCCGGGCTGGCGGAAATTATCAGCGGACCGTGTTTCTACAACAGTCCCTATTATGACAAAAGCATCACGCCCTACCCGTTCGACGTAGCCAAAGCGAAAGCGTTGCTGGCTCAAGCCGGGTGGAAAGATACCGATGGCGACGGCATTCTGGATAAGGACGGACGCAAATTTGAATTTTCCATGCTGCAAGTGGCGAATCATCCGATTCAGCAAAAAATGCTGCCAATCATCAAAGAAGACATGGCGAAAGCCGGGATTGACATGAAAATACAGATTCTTGAATGGTCGGTTTATATTCAACGACTGGAACAGCAGAACTTCGAAGTCTGCGCTCTCGGCTGGACCATACCTTATGAAGTTGACCCGTATCAAGTATGGCACTCCAGTCAGGCTGACGTGAAATTTTCCAGCAATCATATCGGGTTTAAAAATGCCGAAGCCGACCGGATTATCGAAGAACTCCGGCGCACTTTCGATATTCCCAAACGCATTGAGTTGTGTCATCAGTTCCAGAAACTGCTGCATGAAGAACAGCCCTACACTTTCCTGTTCGCGCCATACAGCCTGCTGGCGCTGTCAAAACGTTATCAGAATGTTCATGAATTTCCACTCGGAGTTCAGACAGAAATCATGTGGACGCCGAAATCTCAACAGTTGCAGATTCCCGGACTTTAATTTTTAACTTTTTAAACAATATTAAATAACGATTTTTTATTCAATACAAAACTGGAGCTTACCAATATGATCAGAGTTATTGTAGTCGGAGCCGCTGGCAGAATGGGCAGACGCCTGGTGGCGAACATTGTTGAAGCGGATGACCTAACGTTAACCGGAGCCATCGAAGCTGCCGGAATTCCTTTTGTCGGCCAGGACGCGGGCGCAGTGGCCGGAGTCGGAGAATGCGGAGTGAAAATTACTGACGACCTCAACGCCGCAGTAAAAAATGCCGACGCAATCATTGATTTCAGCACCGGCGGCACCATATCCAACGCCACCGCAGCCGTTGACGCCGGTTGCGCCGTAGTCATCGGCACCACGGCGCTCGGCGATGCGGAAAAAGCGGAATTGAAAGCGCTGGCCGGACGCGGCGGCAGAATTGTCTTCGCCCCCAATATGAGCGTCGGAGTTAATCTGCTGTTTCATCTTTGCCGGGAAGTAACGAAAGTTCTGGGCGAAGATTATGATATAGAAATAGTTGAAATGCACCACAACCAGAAAAAAGATTCCCCGAGCGGAACCGCAGTCCGACTGGCTGAAGTTATCTGCGCCGCCAGAGAACTTTCCTACACCGAAAATGTCGTTCACGGTCGTGAAGGCATGGTTGGAGCCAGAACAAAATCCGAAATCGGCATGCACGCCGTTCGCGGCGGTGATGTCGTCGGCGACCATACCGTAATTTTCGCCACTGGCGGTGAACGCGTCGAATTAACGCACAAAGCCTCCAGCCGCGACACCTTTGCCAAAGGCGCCTTGCGGGCAGTCAGATTTCTAGCATCCTCCCCAGCCGGGCTGTACGATATGCAAGATGTTTTGAAATTAAAATAATAAAAGCGGAAAAACGTTCGCCACAACCCTCGCGAATTGCACGAAAAAATTGGTTAATTTGTTTTTTTGACGCAGAGCAATCTCTTGTCCGCCTCGGGCTGGTTGGAATGCGGAGCCCCTGTGCCGCTTTGGTTTTTACCACGGAAAGATTTTTTTTGGAGGGTCTCGCTCTGTCGAAACCGTTTTCCGTTAAAGACAATGTTCACCATTAAAAACATGAAGTTAATGAAGGGTTTCCGGTGTAGTTTCATTCAACTCTTCCGTGAATCTCTTCGCAGAGCGAAGAGCCTACACCCAAAACTTTTTTTAGAGTAGCCTTAGCGTAGCCTTACGCAAGACCTATTTCCGCCGTTTTAAGGCTAAACATGGCGCTACTATCCGTACAGCGGTGTCATCAGAATCTGCCATCGATTGCAACGGCTCACGCCCTTTGAGTCATTCGCGTTAAAATAGTTTCCATGAAATCATCCGCAAATCCCTAATCTTAACCAAC
>JBAYVM010000050.1:0-10738 GCA_041674645.1 Victivallaceae bacterium
GAGTTACCAGAGCTCAGTAAAGGTGTCCAGTTGAATGTCGTTTTTAGTCTCGCACAACAACTTATACGCTTCCGTCAGGAACGTTCGTAAGCTCACAGGCATGCTTTGCGCAGGAAGAAAGTAATTAAAAAACAAGAAAAAACTGACTTGCAATTAAACACACGTCCCTGCTCAAGCGCTGAGTTCTGGAGTTACATTGAAACAACAAATTAGAATTGAATTCGCCTCAAGCTAAAATCCA
Organism: Victivallaceae bacterium; assembly: GCA_041674645.1. Taxonomy (GTDB): domain Bacteria; phylum Verrucomicrobiota; class Lentisphaeria; order Victivallales; family Victivallaceae; genus JBAYVM01. Next base: position 242 of record JBAYVM010000050.1, read on the forward strand.
CCAGGTCATGTGTTCAGATCCTTGCCCGGCAGATGCATAACTTATTTGATTTTGCGTCTTTTTCGAGTAGATTGACAAACTTGTTTTATTTTTAATCGCATAATGGCTGAGGATTGAATAATGAAAAAATTGTTTGGAACGGATGGAGTTCGCGGCAAAGCCAACTCCTATCCGATAACCTCTGAAGTTGCATTGCAGTTAGGCAAAGCCACGGCTCATATTTTTGGCGCCAGCGGCAAAGGTTCGCTTCGCGCCGTACTGGGAAAAGATACCCGGCTTTCCGGTTATATGCTGGAAACCGCGCTCACCAGCGGGTTGCTCAGCATGGGCATGGATGTTCTGGCCGTCGGTCCGATGCCGACTCCGGCAGTCGCGCACTTGACTAAATCCATGGGCGCGGCTTGCGGAATTATGATTACCGCATCGCACAATCCGGCTGAGGATAACGGCATTAAACTGTTCGGTGGCGACGGCTTCAAGTTGCGGGATGAAATCGAATTGCAGATTGAACGCCACGCGCTCAGCAAGGAAATCACGACTGAGCATATTGCCAATGAACAAATTGGCAAGGCTTTCCGTATTGATGACGCCCGCGGACGGTATATAGAATTTGCCAAGAGTTCAATCAAAAATCAAAGTCTGAAAGGGTTGAAAATTGTCCTGGACTGTGCAAATGGCGCCGCTTATTCCATCGCGCCGCTGATTTTTCGCGAACTTGGCGCGGAAGTAATTGAAACCGCAACAAATCCGAACGGCAGCAATATTAATCTCGGTTGCGGCGCGACTTATTCTGCGCACGCTTCAGAATTAGTGAAAAAACATAATGCGCATGTTGGAATTTCACTTGATGGCGATGCCGACCGGGTTATTTTTTGCGACGAACACGGCACGGAAGTCAATGGCGACCGCATTATCGGTATGGTCGCGTTGGATTATAAACACCAGAAAAAACTGGTAGATAATACGGTGGTCGTTACCAGCATGAGCAATCTCGGGTTGTCAAAGGCGATGAGCGCCGCCGGAATTACCACTTTGTACACTGATGTCGGCGACCGTTATGTGATTGAAAAAATGCGAGAATTCGGTTATAATGTCGGCGGTGAACAATCCGGGCATATCATATTTATGGATTACGCTACTACCGGGGATGGCATTATTACTGCATTGCATGTGCTGGAAATGATGATACGGAAAAATAAAACGTTGCAGCAATTGTCCGGATTTATGGACGTATTTCCCCAGAGTATTAAAAGTTTGAATGTAAAAAATAAACCGCCGGTGAATTCGGTTCCAGCGTTGGCCGCGGTAATCGCGGAATGCGAAAAAACGCTTGGCGATTCCGGCAGAACGATTGTTCGCTATTCCGGCACAGAAAATAAAATTCGCGTTCTGGTTGAAGCTGAAAAAAGCAAGGACATGGAATTCTGGAGCGAAAAAATCTGTGCGGTGGTCAAAAAGCAACTGAACTGATTCTGTAACAGTGACCGCAGGAGGGAAAACAATGAAAGTAAAAATTATTAGCGCAGGAGCTCCGGTTGCCATGCAACCATTGACCTGCAATCGCGATTTGCAGCAGATTCCAGTTGCCGGCATTGCGCTTGAAGAACGATTGCTCCGGATGTTTGAATCTGACAATCGCAACGGCAATAAATTACTCGAAATTCGCGCCGACTTGTGCCCTTCCGCAAAATTGCTTTCCACCATCATGGAAGCTCAGGAAAACTTACTCCTGAAATCTCCGGACGGCGTGGAAATGATGCGTTTAACGGTGAATGCAAACTCCGCATACCAGGAAATTCAACTCGATGACGCATCCATTATTATCCGCTATCCCTGGGATATTCTTGCGATAAATGAACAAATCGTTGCCGCAATCAGCGAAGATAATATTAAAGGAACCGTCCGGGAAAGAGTTTCCGTGGACGGAAAACTTCACCTGGGAGAAAAATCGGTTATTTTGCCCGGCGTATTTATTGAAGGCAACGTAATCATCGGTGAAAATTGTAAAATCGGGCCGAACTGTTATATTCGCGGCAACACCTATATTGGCGACAACTGCCATGTCGGACAGGCGGTGGAAATCAAGAACAGTCTGCTGATGAACAATGTCAGCGCCGGACATTTGAGCTATATTGGCGATTCCATCATCTGCTCATTTTCCAACCTTGGCGCTGGAACTATTTCCTCCAATCTGCGCCATGACGGCAAAAATCACCGGTCCATGGCTGGCGACGCTTTGCTTGATACCGGCAGAAGAAAACTTGGCGTTATCATCGGCGAACACGTTCACACCGGCATTAACACCAGTTTTTATCCGGCAAGAAAAGTTTGGCCGGGAGTAATGACCAAGCCCGGAGAAATTGTCTCGCGGGATAAAACCGCCTGACGTTATTGCAGGAAAATTCAAGGTAAAACTATGCAGCAGTTTTTGTTGAAAAATGTCAGTCAGGAAAGTATAATTTCCGCCTGTGTTGAATGTTTAAAAATTCCCGGAACCGTTCTGCTGGTGCCGACTGAAACCGTTTACGGATTGGTTTGTCGCTGGAATGATCCGCAAGGTGTGGCCAAAATTTATGAATTAAAAAGTCGCGAAGCCGGCAAGCCGCTGGCAATGTTCGCCGCTGACACTGCAATGCTTCGCGCCAATGGCGTAATTCTGGATGACGCCGCCGGCGTGTTGACAGAAAAATTTTGTCCGGGCCCGATTACGATTATTGCCAATAATACCAGCGGCACGAAGACCGGTTTCCGTATTCCCGATTATCCGTTCATTGCCGCGCTTTTAAAAGCGTTGAACTATCCACTGGCATCGACCAGCGCCAATCTTTCCGGAACCCCGAACGCCTTGACGGTTGCCGATGCGGTTCGCGATTTGTGCGGCAGTCCGGACATGGTAATTGACGCCGGAGCAATCCCGGCTGACCGGCAGGCATCCACAGTCGTTGACGCGTCTGCCAATGAAGTAAAAATTCTTCGCCCCGGCCCGATTAGCGCAACTGATATTATGCGGGTTTTATAAGTTGAAATTTCCATCCAAAATCCAGCATTTTTCAAGTTGAACTTGAAAAATGCTGGATTATTGTTTTTTTTAAATAAAAAGCTAAGGAAATATTTTATATTTTCCCGGCAGATACAGCAGTAATTAGTTCAAACGGCTGGAGAATATCCGGTCGTAACTATTAACCTAAAAAAAGCAGTCGAGTCAGTGTGCTATGGATGTGTTGTGATTTTAATCGCCGCTGTGGTCACCTCTGCACGTTCAAAATCGCAATGCAGACATGGCGCAACCGCCCCGGAGGGGTGAACACGCATTTTTGCCGGTTCAGGAAAAAGAACTTAGTTATTTTTAGATATGTTGGAATATGCTTATTTTAAACAAGATAAAACCAAAATCAAAGTCCAACGGCTTTTTTAGGGTTAATGGCCTTTTACGCGAGTAGTCATTGAATTAAAAATAGATGCATATATGTTATTTTAAGTGAATGAAAAGTTTGAACAAATATTTGCAGGAGGAAAAGAGAATGAAGAATCCAGCATCAGTACTGTTATCTTTTTGTATTGCGATTTCCGTGGCGCTTATTAACACAAATATCCAAGGTGATACGGTCAGTCCGGATTCCGGCATTAAACTGCAAAAAGGCGCGGATTATCAAATTGTTAAAGAGTATCAATATCCAGATTTCAAGATAATTCAATTCAACCTCGCCCGCCTGTCTCATTTTTCCTACATGTTGATCAGCGATGCTGAGTGCATGGTGGTTGATCCAGGCAGAGACGCTGCCATTTATCAGGAAATCGCTAAAAAAGCAAAGGTTAAAATAAAAGCCGTTTTCCTGACTCACGCCCATGCTGATTTTATCGCGGGGCATTTGGAACTTGCAGCTCTGGCTGGTTGTCCGGTCTATGTCAATCAGGCGAATGACGCGGTCTATTCTCATAAAGGTCTGAAGGATGGCGACATCTTGAATATCGGCAAAGTCACGGTGAAATTTATTGAAACTCCGGGACACACTCCCGACGGGATGTGCGCATTGGTTTATGACACAAAAAATTCTCAAGAACCGGAAGTTGTTTTCACCGGCGATACTTTGTTTGTGGGCAGTGTCGGACGGCCTGACTTGCTTGAAGGAAAGATGTCCGCCGTGGAATTGGCCGCAAAAATGTATGACTCGTGGTTTAAGAAATTAGCGTTGCTGGGTGACAATGTCGTGGTGTTACCCGCCCACGGAGCAGGTTCGCTTTGCGGTTCAAACCTCGGCAACAGCCCGTCCTCGACTATTGGCGCGGAAAAGAAAACCAACCCTTATCTGCAACACAAATCGAAAAACGAGTTTATCGCGGCCATACTTAACAGTCTGGATCATGCACCGCAATATTTTGGACATGACGCGGCATTGAACCGGCAGGGACCGCCGCTGGTCGACTGGAAAAAACTACCGGGCCAGGAGCTGACCGCAGCAGCAGTCAATCCCAATAATCCAAACACCTATATTGTTGATGTTCGGGAAGCAGAACAATATGCCGCCGGACATATCGAAAATGCTATCAATATTCCGGCTTCAGGAAAAATGGCAACCTGGGTGGGAATAGTTGTCCCGTGGGGTTCCAGACTGGTAATTACCGGTTCCCCGGAAGAAATAAAAGAAGCGGCGCACCGTCTGCAACGTATTGGTTACACCCCGGAATACATTACTTTGGAACAATGGCAGAAATCCGGCAAAAAACTTTTTACAACCGAAATAATACCGCCGAAAGAACTTTATGCACAATTCCAACAGGGAAAGAGCCCGATGATTATTGATGTTAGAAAACCATCGGAATGGAATACGGAACGAATCGGCGATGTAATAAATATGCCGCTTCAAACTCTGCATGACACCCAGGCAAAACTTAATCCTTCCGAACCGATGATAACCGTCTGTAACACCGGATATCGAGCCGGAATCGCGGCAGGATTACTGGCCCGTTCAGGCTTCAAAGATATAAAGATAATGAAAGGCGGAATGGAGGAATGGAGGCAGGGCGAATTGCCGACGGTCGGTTCGGGAGCCGGCTGTGCCGCACTTACAACCGCAGCCGCAAATACTCAGAGATTGAATTTACCGGAAGTAATTACCACGGACGGACTGAACCGCCTGATTAAGGATCAACCCGATTTTATTGAAATAATTGACATCCGCCCGGCTGGTCAATTCGCGGATTACAACATTCCGGCATCACGCAATATTGAACTGAAAACTTTGTTCGAAAACGGTGTTGCTACAAAAGACAAGACTTTAATAATCGTTGACCGGGATGGAACATTGGCGTTTATTGCCGCGGGCATCCTGGCAGAAAAAATGGATGGAAGAATCAAGGCACTTGAAGGCGGCATTGAAAATTACTGGCGGAAAACTTTTGCCGCAGACCGTCCAGCCGGATTGCCACAGCCACCTCCATCAATCCCGGCTGAAAAAAAGCCGCAGATAAAACAGAAACCAATTCAAGACGCGGGGTGCTGAAATGAAAAAACCAGTCCCGCTGATGAACCCGTACCTGGCAGGAGTATTCCTGGGCCTGACCTTGCTTGCCTCTTACTTGATTCTCGGAGTCGGGCTGGGCGCATCGGGAGGAATCGCCCGGCTGGGCGCATATCTGGAAGGATTAGCGGCAAATGCTCATACTATAAACTCAGATTATTTTGGCAAATGGGGCGAAAACCCGCTTTATTATTATCTGGTTTTTATGTTTGGCGGTATTTTTATCGGCGGCTTTTTTTCCGCCGTTCTGGGGCAGAGAGTAAAAGTTTCACTGATTAAAGGCAAAAGCGCCTCAAAATATCTGCGAGTTATTCTGGCGATTATTGGCGGCATTTTGTCCGGATTCGCCGCCAGACTCGCCAACGGGTGTACTTCCGGACAGGCGCTGTCCGGAGGCGCCATGCTGCTGTCGGGAAGCATGGTTTTTATGCTTTGCATGTTTATCGGCGGCTATGCGGCCGCGTGGTTTGTCAGGAGGCAGTGGAATGATTAACACCTTTTTTTCACAGGGAACGCTCAATTCCAGTATTGCCATGGCAACGGCGGCAATTATCGGCTTCTTTTTCGGATTGTTTCTCGAAAAAGCGGGCTTCGGAGATTCAAAACGTTTGTCCGGAATATTTTATTTCCGGGATATGACCGTGCTGAAAGTAATGTTTTCCGCGGTTATTACCACCGCAATCGGCTTCAGTCTGCTTGTCGGGTTTGAAGTTATACCGTTAAGTAATGTTTACATAATAAATACTTTCTACTTTGCCCAAATTGCCGGCGGCCTGCTTTTGGGAATAGGTTTTGTCGTTGGCGGTTGGTGTCCCGGCACCGCGGCGGTCGGAGTCAGCAGCGGCAGTATTGATGCTCTGCTGTTCCTGGGCGGCGCGGTTGGCGGAAGCATCCTCTATAATGAAATCTATCCTTTTATTGGCAGTGTGAAAGAAATCGGCAGTTGCGGTCCCCGCTTTGCCTACAATGACCTGGGGATGTCGCGTGCGTTATTTGTAAATATATTTACGGTCATCGCCGTGGGCTGTTTCTGGGGCGTTGAATTCATAGAAAAGAAACGTTTCAATAAAGGACAATATTTTAACAGCCCGTTTCTCAAAGCCTACAGCTTTCTGCTAATCGCCGGAGCCGCGACGCTCTTTATTTTTGATGCTCCATCCGCCACAACTTCGTCTGCGGTAAAACGTTTGGAACAGGCCGTACAAGAGACTGATCATATCGATGCTATAGAACTGGCCGACCGCCTGATAAGCGGCGATAAAAGTTTATTATTGATTGATGTCAGGTCCGCCGTGGAATTTAAAAAGTTTCACATAAAAGGCGCGTTAAATATTCCTCTTGAAAAGCTTCCGGAAGCTAAAAATATGTTTAAAGCTTATAAGAATGTGGTTCTCTACTCTGACGGAGCCGCCCATGCGGTTCAGGGGCAGATGTTGCTGGAACGCGAAGGCGTTGCTAATATTTTAGTTCTTAACGGCGGGTTGAACGCATTCATCGAAGTCTGCCTGAAGCCGGTATCTCTCAGAACCGCGCCGGTTGATAAAAGTAACGCTGAAAAAATATATCGCTACCGGAGTTTTTTCAGCAGTCCGGAAAACTGAGAAACTGTCCGCCATAAACCAAACTCAATTTTGGTATTTGGAACGTCTCTTCATCAATGTTTTTGCCATCGTTCAAACTGCGTATTTTTGAACTCAACCGGCCTCGCCGGGACTTCTAATGCAATAAATTAACCACTAATAAAGAGCGATGAAGGGAAACTTTCCGAAGCCACACCACTTTTCGTAGTTTTCTCGCTTGTAGCGCCAGGTTTAGCCTTAAACCGGCGAAGAAAGGTCTTGCGTAAGGCTACGCTAAGACTACTAAAAAATCTTCCTTTTTCGTGTTATTCGTGGTTAAATAATTTTTCTGCGCTGCTAGCCTATGTTCGTGAAATTCGTGGCTAACATCCCCTCTTCATTCCCCTCATGTCCTTCATGGTGAACTTTCTTGCTTTTCTTGTTTTTCTCGCTTTTCCTGCTTGTCTTGCTTTTATAGTTAAAAAGGCAAAATTGCCCGGATAAAATCTTATTCTGAGTTTGTCAAAAACGCAAAATGGTGTAAATTAAAATAATCTTTTTTAATTCGGCCTGACCGGGCGTAAACCATGGAGACAGGACAATATATGAGTGAACTTGAAAGCAGAGATTATCCGATCAGTATTGAAGATATTATGCATACTGCATATTTGCAGTATTCATTAAGTGTCAACGTAGGGCGGGCAATTCCGGATGTGCGCGACGGACTGAAACCGGTAAACCGGCGCATTCTTTTTGCAATGAAACAGTTGGGGCTGTCGAAGTCCCATTCTTATACCAAAAGCGCGAAAGTCGTCGGGGAAGTTATCGGTAAGTACCATCCGCACGGCGATTCTTCCATTTATGACGCAATGGTGCGACTGGCGCAGGATTTTGCGATGCGGGAACCGCTCGTTGACGGTCAGGGTAACTTCGGTAGTATCGACGGTGACGCCGCCGCGGCTTACCGTTATACAGAATGCCGCCTGGAACGTTTGGCTGAAGAGTTGCTGGTCGATATTGATAAAGACACCGTTGACATGATGAAGACTTTTGACGAGTCTTCGGATGAACCGGTTGTTCTGCCGGCGCGTTTTCCGCAGTTGCTGGTAAACGGAACCACTGGTATCGGCGTAGGTATGGCGACCAATATTCCTCCACACAACCTCCGAGAAGTCATTAATGCGACCATTTGTCTGATGGACAATCCTAGCGCCACGGTTGATGATTTAATGGAACATCTGCCCGGCCCTGACTATCCGACTGGAGCGACGATTCGCGGCATACACATGTTGCGTCAGCTCTATGCCACCGGCAAGGGCAGTGTAAGAATCCGTTCAAAGGCGGAAATAATCGAAACCAACGGCAAAGAACAGATTATTGTTACCGAAATTCCATATTCGGTCAATAAAGAAATGATGGTAAAAAAGATTGCCGACCTGGTAAATGAAAAAAGAATTACCGGCATTTCCGGTTTGCGCGATGAATCAAGCCGCCGCGCCGGTCTCCGGGTAGTGATTGACATTAAACGCGGAGCCATGGGCAGCGTAGTATTGAATCAGCTTTATGCTAATACTCAACTGGAAAGTTCTTTCGGTTACACGATGCTGGTGGTGGACAACAACCGCCCGCGGATTATGAATCTGTCGCAAGTGTTGCAAGCCTATATCGATCACCGCATGGAAGTGGTTACCCGCAGAACAATGTTTGATTTGCGGAAAGCCGAAGCCAGAGCTCACATTCTCGAAGGTTTGCTGATTGCGCTGGCGAATATTGACGAGGACGTCCAGATTATTCGCAGCGCCCGCACCCGTCAGGATGCCGCAGCCAACTTGATTACCCGTTTCAGCTTTTCCGAAGAACAGGTCAACGCTATTTTGGAAATGCGTTTGCATCAGTTGACCGGACTGGCCATTGAAGATGTTCAGCGCGAATATGAAGAACTGAAAAAAGTGATTGAATATTTGAAGAGCTTGCTGGAAAGCCGGGAAATGCGGCTTGGCGTTATCAAGGATGAACTGATTGAAGTCAGAGATAAATACGGCAATGACCGCCGGACGGAAATTACTTTTGACGACAGCGACTTGAATATTGCCGACCTGATTGCCCGCCATTCATGTGTAATTACCGTGTCCAGCACCGGATATATTAAACGGGTTCCGGCTGACACCTACCGCACACAGCATCGCGGCGGCAGAGGCATTATCGGCATGGAAACTAAAGATGAGGATTTTGTCGAACACTTGTTCAACGCGGACAGCCATGACTTAATCTTCTTCTTTACGGATAAAGGCTTTATGCACTGGCTGAATGTTTATGAAATACCGGAAGGTTCCAGAATATCAAAAGGCAAAGCTATTGTCAATATGATAAAAATTGAACCGGGCGAAAAGATTAAAGCCATGCTGACTGTCAAAAGAGCGGATTGTGAAGATGAAAATAAATTTATCATCATGGCCGCAAAGAGCGGATACATCAAAAAGACATCGCTCACGGCGTTTAAAAATCTGCGTCGCACCGGAATCAGAGCATTGACGATTGAAGAAAATGACGACTTGATTGCGGCGGATGTCTGTTCTGCCGGCAATGAGATAATTCTTTCCACCACTAAAGGTATGGCCTGCCGTTTTGAACAGGAACAGGTGCGCCCGATGGGACGTACAGCCCGCGGCGTGACCGGTATCAGATTCAAGATTGAAGGAGACAGCCTGGTCAGCATGGAAATAATCCGGGATATTGCCGATAACGATGTGGAAAATAAACTGGCAGAACTGGCGGAGGGAGAAATTCCAGAAGACGACGAAGTTCTCGAAAATGACGTAATTGACGAATCTGCAGATGAAGAAATTGCTGAAGATGATGCCGCTCAGGAAGCCGTTGACGGCCCGGAATTGCTCGTCGTTACTGACGGCGGTATGGGCAAACGCAGTTTTGTGAAAAATTACCGTAAGACTAAACGCGGCGCCAAAGGCGTGGTTAATATCAAATTGCGCGGTGATGAACAGGTTATCGGAACGGCACAAGTCACGCTCGGTGATGAACTTATTCTGACAACTGAACGCGGACAGCTGGTACGTATTCCGTGTGATGAAATCAGAACCATCGGACGCGCTTCAAAAGGCGTGAAAATTATGAATTTGAAAGCTGGCGACAAGATTACCGGCGTAGTCAAGATGGTTGAAGTTGATAGCGGCAAAGTTCCGGCGGCGGATGAGGATGTCCCGGTTGATGCAGATGCGGTTGATGCTGGAGCTAATATTCCGGTTGATGTGGCAGATAATGCGCCGACCATGGAAAGTCCTGATTCGGCGGAATAACAGGAACGGTTACAGCCATGTTCTTCTGCTTTAAAAATCGCAGCATGGAGTTGGCAAACGGTCCCCGGTTTATGGGGATCGTGAATGTAACTCCAGATTCTTTCA
>JBAYVM010000051.1:0-10721 GCA_041674645.1 Victivallaceae bacterium
CAGGAACAACCGGAATCTTTGCCGCGAGCAATTCTGGTGATAAACCGGATAATGTATAACAACGCTCCGACGACGAGCAGACCAACTACGATATATTCATTCATGATACATCTCCTGTTCTAAAACAAGTTTCCAATTTGATAAATCACAACGGCAGCAACGAATGCTAACGCTGTACTGTAGGTGGCGGAGAAGACCGCCCAGCGCCATTTGCCGGTTTCTTTCTTTATTGCCGCCAGCGTCATCAGGCACGGGGCGTAAACCATGACAAACACCAGCAGGACAAATGCCCGCAACCGGTTCCAGTTTGAATCTTCTGTTAATATTTGGCCTATTGATTCGGAATTGTCATTATCGGAATTCCTGCCCATGGAGTATGCAGTTCCCATTGTTCCCAGCACAACTTCTTTGGCCGCCAGTCCGCCGATTAGAGCAATGTTTTCACGCAAGCCAAACCCTGCCAGTTCTGATAATGGCGTTAGTGCCAGACCAATTTTTCCGGCAAAAGAGTTCTGCAACTGATTGTACGCCAATTCATTTTTCAGTCGCTGTTGCTCATGTAGATAATTCTGCCAGGCGACAACGGTATGCCGGTCGTTTTCGGTTAAGCCTGAGGCTTTGCCGTCAAGCGCAACTTTAAGTTTTTTGCGCAGTGCGCCAAGCTGATGATTAGCGTCAGAGATATCACTACCGGCACGTTCGGTATGTTCGCGTTCGTCACCAGTAAGCACCGGAGCAAAAATTGAATTTTTCGCGACCTTTTCCAGTTGCTGAGAGTTTTTGCTCATAGTTTCCTTGATGTGCGCAGAGTCGAAACGCGGATAATACATTAACGCCCACATAATCAAATTTACTGCGAGAATAATTGTTGTGGCTTTTTTGATAAACAGATAGGTGCGATTCCAGGTGTCCATCAGCACGCCTTGCAAGGTGGGCAGATGATATACCGGCAATTCCATCACAAATGGCGTTTGCTCGCCTCTGATTACGAATCTTCGCAACAGCCAGGCTGAGCCGAGCGCGAAACCCCATGACATCAGCCACAATAAAAACATCATTGAGCCTTTAGCCTGAGTGAAAAATGCCCCAATCAGCATCGCATAAACCGGCATTTTTGCCGCGCAATTCATGAACGGAGCCACCATAATCGTTACCAGCCTATCTTTTTCTTCGCGCAACGTGCGGGTTGCCATTACTCCTGGAACCGCACAGCCGCCCGCTCCGAGTCCGCCGGAAACAATCATTGCCAGAATGGATTTTCCTTGCAGTCCGAACGTTCTTAGTATCCGGTCCATGATGAATGCTATGCGGGCAACATAACCGGAATCTTCCAGTGCGGCAATGAAGAAAAACATGAAGAATATCAACGGCACAAAAGACATTATGCCGCCGACTCCGCCAATGACTCCGTCACAAATCATGGATTGGAGCCAGGGGGCGGAAATATATTTTCCGGTTGCATTGCTTAAACTGTCAAAAATTAATTCCATCATTCCTACTGGACTAACCCATTTTCCGTTGAACAGCGGCAGCCAGGTAAGTGATTGTGAAATCTGGAATACCATGGCAAAAAGCGCGAACACTACCGCACACAGAATTATTGGACCCAATAAGCGGTTGCACACAAATTTGTCAATCGTTTCAGTCAGCATCCGCCGCGACATTTCAGATAAAAGTGTTACTTTTCTGGCGGCTCCGCTGGCAAATCCGTAACGGGCTTCAGCTATCGCAGTGGCCGTGTCTTCATTGGAATGCGCCAGAAGTTTTTTTTGCGCCAGGCTTAACATGTGATCGATTTTCTCACATTCCGGATTATGCTTAAGCCGGTCTAAAATAATTTCGTCGCCTTCCAGCAATTTGATGGCGGTCCATCGGACAGGGAAACGGCCGCAAAGCGCAGTGTTACCGTTTATCGCCTCCTCAAGGTCAGGCAGAACCAGTCGCAGTTCATGCGAATAATCTACACTTTTAGGCAGAATCTTTTCTTTTATTGTTTTTAAGCACGCTTGCTTAAGCTTGTCTAATCCTAAACGCTTGCAGGCAACCGTCTCCACAACTTCAATGCCAAGTATTTGAGCTAACAAGTTCGCGTTGATTGACACGCCTTTTTTCTCTGCCACGTCCATCATATTTAACGCAATCACGATTGGAACATTCAGTTCCAGTAGTTGGGCTGTCAGATAAAGGTTGCGTTCCAGATTGGATGCGTCGACAACATTTATGATAACATCGGGCTGTTCGTTGACAATATAATCCCTGGCAACCAGTTCCTCCTGGGAGTAAGCTGTCAGAGAATAAATCCCCGGCAAGTCTATCATTTTTGATTTTTCGCCGCAAAGGTTGCAGTCGCCAGCAACAAATTCCACTGTCACGCCGGCATAGTTGCCTACGCGTTGCGAAGATCCAGTCAAATAATTGAACAAACAGGTTTTGCCTGAGTTCGGATTTCCTGCTACAGCTATTCTGTACATAACCGCCTGTGTATAGTTATTGTTATTTAAAATGTAAAAGTTGTTTTTCTATTGCTTCCACTTCAATCATTTTTCCTTCTGAAACCCGCAACGCCAAAGAGTAACCCTTAACCGTTATCTGAATCGGGTCCCGCAACGGCGCATAACGTTCTACTTTTACCTCCATGCCACGGGTAATGCCCATATCCAGCAAACGCTGTTTTATGGCGCTGAAACCAGAAATTCTGACAATCTTGACGGTTTCGCCAGCAACCGCATCTGCCAATGTTTTCATTATATTCATATCCATATTTGTTGTCTTTTTGTATAAATTAGGGTTCCCTAATAAAATTGCAAGCAATGTACTTTAAATAAAGATGTAAAATATTATTTTAATGGAATGTATGGTAATAAAAAAAGACGCGGTTTTTTGCCGCGCCTGAATAATTTCAGATAACAATGCGTTAGAAGTTGAAACCGATAGTTACTGGGAGGAAACCTTTTTCATTGAAATTGATAAAACCAATTTGCAGGCATGAATCTTTGCCATTTCTTTCGGTTTGAGTGTTATTGACCACGTCGTAGACTATTTTATCCGGATCTTTGTCGCTATTAATGAATCCGAGCTGAAGTCCGTCAAAATAGGTGTCGCTGAGGTTTACAACTCCGAGCTGGCATCCGGAAAATACCGTCTGGGATAGATTTATCCAGCCGAGCTGGCATCCGGCGGCATTTCCGCGGTCATACAGTGGGTCATCACCTTTCTGACCGGCTTGATTGAACAGACCTGACTGTACTCCATAAAAGAATTGGTCGGCAACATTTACGCCGCTGACAGCAAATCCAATCTGAGTGTCATCGCTGGCAGAAAGCAGGCAAGCCTGAAAGCCGATGGATTCTTCGGAACGGTTGAGCAATCCCAGGTCAAGACCGTAAACAGCGCGACTTTCTAAATATCCGAGTGAAATTCGCATGCCGTAGATGGTGGTACTTTCTTTGCATAATTGAACCGGCGCTCCAAAGCCAATCTCAAAAGCTGATGATTTGGCATTGATTGCGCCTGCATTGCACAACGATGTTCCGAAAATAACTGCCAAACAAACCCCGGTAAATTTGAAAAAACGATTCATCCGTTTTGCCCTCCTGATATGTTTTTTACGTTTAATGTTTATAAAATAGCCTGAAATTTCAGCAAGTAAAGTAACGCAAGCTTTTATCTGAAAGGAAATTTTGTGAATTATGGATGAAGTTATTGACGGAAAAAAGCCGGAGATGAAAAAACCATGCTTTTCATCTCCAGGCTTTTGATTATATTATCTTATTCCAGAGCGTGAGGTCTTCGAGCTTCGCCTTGATTGCATTGACAAATTCTGCTCCCATGGCGCCGTCAACCACGCGGTGGTCAGCGCTCAAGGTGACTTTCATCATATTGCGCACCACAATCTGTCCGTCCTTAACGGCCGGAGTCGGAAGCGCGGAGGAGACAGCCAGAATCGCGGATTCTCCCGGATTGATAATCGCGCAGAAGTTTTCAACATTCAACATTCCCATGTTGGAAATGGTGAACGTGCCGTTTTTCATGTCGTCCGGTGAAAGTTTGCCTTTGCGGGCTTTTTCCGCCATTTCGGCGACTTCCGCCTGGATTTCGTCCAAATCTTTCCGGTCGGTATTTTTTACTACCGGAACGACCAGGCCGTTGTCAATACTGACCGCGACCCCGATGTTGACTTTTGATTTCCGGGTAACACTGCTGCCGTTGGTCACGGCGTTAACCAGCGGAAATTCCTTGAGCGTCAGCGCAACCGCTTTGACAATGAAAACATTGACGCTGAGGTTGATGCCGGAATCTTTCAATTCCTGCCGCTTTTTCATCAGGTCGGTCATATCAATGCTGACCGTTACATAAAAATGCGGAATTTGCTGTTTTGACTGAGTCAGGCGTTGAGCGATAACTTTGCGCATGACGGACATTTCCTGCGGTTTTTCCGCAATCGCGTCTTTTACGTCTGCCATCGTGATGCGTTCGTTGTCGCCGGAACCGGAAATAGCCAGCAGTTCCAGTTTTTCCTGTTGCGCCAGATTGAACGCTACCGGGGTAATCTTTTTGGCAAGGTAACCGGATGTTTCAAGATAGTTTTTAACATCCTGCTCCGTAACGCGTCCGGTTTCACCGCCAGTGCCGGATACTTTATTCAGGTCGATTAAGTAATCCGCCGCAAATTTTTTGGCGCGAGGACTGGGATTGGGTTTATGAAAAACCGGCGAAGGTACAGAAGGGGACGCGGGTTCGAAGGGTACGTCCTCTTGCTGCACCTTGCCGGAAGTTTTAACGACCGGGGAGGTGGCTGCTGGTTTGGTCGCCACTGGAACTGGCGCGGCGGGTTTGGCCGGAATTGTCGCCGGAGCTTTGGGTTGCTCAATTTCCGGAATGGCTTCGCCTTCTTCGCCGATAACGGCGGCAATGCTCATGACCGGAACCTGTTTGCCGGCGGGAATAACTATTTTCAGCAGTTTGCCTTCAAATTGTGATTCCACTTCCAGCACGGCCTTGTCGGTTTCAACTTCAAACAGGATAGCGCCTTTTTTGATGTCGTCGCCTTCTTTGACTAACCAGCGTTCTATGGTAACAGTCTCTTCGGACTGCCCTAATTTAGGTATTGGAACTTTCGTTGACATATTGTGTTTCTCCTGCCTTAAATTAAATCAGTCGTTTCGCTGCGGCAACCATATCGTTTGCAGTCGGCAGGAATGCCGCTTCCAGCGTGTGAGCTTGCGGGGCAATACCGTTTTTCGCGCCGATTTTCAGAACCGGAGCATCAAGGTAGTCAAAACATTGGGCATTGACCTGAGCAACGATTTCCGCGGTGAAGCTGCCGATATCAACGCATTGGCTGATGGCAACGCAACGACCGGTTTTCTTGACGGATTCAAAAACAGTTTCCCAGTCAAACGGAACCAGTGTTCTCGGGTCAATTACTTCCGCGCTGATGCCTTCGGCCGCAAGCAGGTCAGCCGCTTTCAACGCATCGCTTACTGCCGGACCCCAGACGACAAACGTGACGTCGGAACCTTCACGGATGACATTGGCCTGACCGAACGGAATCATATATTCCTCTTCCGGAACAACGCCTTTGACATTATAAAGCAACTGGCCTTCAACGAAGATTACCGGGTTGTTGTCGCGAATCGCAGTTTTTATCATGCCTTTAGCATCATACGGATTGGACGGATAGGCCACATAAGTACCGGGAATATGTGCGAACATTGATTCCAGCGACTGTGAGTGCTGGCCGCCGTAGCCTTTGCCGCCGCCCACGCTGCAACGGATTACCAGCGGAACTTCGGTGGAAGCTCCGGTCATGTAATGCCATTTCGCGGCCTGGTTGGAAATCTGGTCGGAGGCCATCAGGGCAAAGTCCATATACATCAGTTCCGCAATCGGACGGTAGCCGGTCATGGACATTCCAACTGCGGCGCCGCAGATACAAGCTTCAGAAATCGGAGTGTTGAACACCCGGTCACGACCGAAAGATTCGACCAGACCTTTAGAAAGTTTGAACGCCCCGCCGTAATCAGCGACATCTTCTCCGAACAGCACTACGCGCTTGTCGCGGAGCATTTCTTCCATGATGCCTTCTTTAATCGCATCGCGGTAATTGATTTGTCCATTCGCATCGCGTTTTACTAACGGCAGTTCTTTGTAAAGTTCAACTTTTTTGAACTGCTCGGGAACGTTTTCGCAAACAGTATCGGTGTACATATATTTGATGACGTCTTCTGGAACCGGATCTGCCGCGTCGGCGGCTCTGCGAGCAGCGCGGGCATTGCGTGATGCAACTTTTTCTTCCAAAGCCTTGATTTCTTTTTCTGAAGCGACTTTGGCATCAATAAGCTGTTTTCTGAAAGTATCGACCGGATCGACGGCTTTCCAACGGGCTTCTTCTTCACGGGTGCGGTATTCATTCCGCGGATCGGACAGCGAATGTCCGTAATAACGATAAGTGTCGAGTTCAAGCAGAACTGGACCTTTGCCCTGGCGAATAATTTCTCTAGCGCGGAGGATGGCGTCGCGAACCGCCATGACATCCATGCCGTTGACGACTTCCGCATGCATATTGTCATCATCGAAACCAGCTCCGCGGCGGGCGAGATAATCCACGCCGTTGACTTCGCCGTCAGCGCGTCCGGTCATGCCGAAATGGTTGTTGACGATACAGTAAATTACTGGAAGACCAAATTTAGTCCGGGCAATTTTGCCGGTGAACTGATCTTGAGACGCCCAGTTGAGCGATTCCAGCACTACGCCGTTGGAGTAAGCGCCGTCTCCGGCGAAACAGCAAACCACGTTATCTTTGCGATCTTCGTCAATTCGGCAGGTCATGGCTGCGCCGGTGGCAATCGGAATTCCACCGCCGACAATGGCGTTGGCGCCGAGGTGTCCGACCCGGAAGTCGGCAATGTGCATGCCGCCGCCGCGACCTTTGCCGTAACCGGCTTCTTTCCCGAAGAGCTCGGCAATTGTCCGGAAAACGTGATCTTCCATTACTGCTTCGCGAAGTTCAGCACCGGCTAAACTGGAACATTCCGGGCAGCGGGTTTTGAGTTCAGCGTCGGTCATCCGGCTGATGGCGTGAAAACCTTTGGCGATAGAGTCGCCGTGACCGCGATGGGTGGAAGTAATGAAGTCAGAAATATTCAATACGGAACATGCCCCGGCGGCAGTGGCTTCCTGACCGATGGATAAATGGGTCGGACCGCGATAGTCGTAATCACTGATTACTTCGTAAGCGCCAGTACGGCATTTCAAAATCATTTCTTCAAATTCGCGGATCACCAGCATTGACTCATAGAGTTCAATAAGTTCAGCTTTGTTGATTTTCTTTGCTTTGTATTCATCAGCCAGCGAAGCGCTGTACTGGTACGCTTGAATACTGTTCAGTTTGATTGTCCTTTTTTTGAAATTCGGACCGAGATCGCTGTAATAGTTGCCCATGTTCTGCTCCTTAATTATCTTTAGTTAGATAGTTTTATTTTTGAACTAATTTTTATTATTACTGACTCTTACTTTTCTCGCTTGCTTACTTTTCTCGCTCGCCGCCTCTCCTGGCTATTGATAAACCACCTCAATATTCTTTTTTCTAAGCTGCCGGACGACTTTGTCCGGAATATTTTTGTCGGAAATAACCACATCAATGTCGGTAATGTTTCCGCTGACGGCAAATGACGGGATGCCGATTTTACTGCTGTCCAGCAACAGAATAACTTTCTGCGCCCGTTGCATGATTAATTCTTTAGTATAGGCTTCATTCGGGTCTGTGGTGGAAATTCCATCTTCCACGGTGAAACCGATTGTGCCCAGGAACGCTTTGTTGATGGTCAGTGAGTTGACAATGCGTCCGGTCAGCGGGCCGACCAGCGTCCGGCTTAAAGCGCGGAATTCTCCGCCCAGCAGAATCAACCGGTGTTCGCTCTCCATCAATTCCGCCGCCGCCATCAAGGAATTGGTGACGATGGTCAGGTCTTTTCTTGCTCCAAGTTTTCTGCCGAGACTTAACACCGTGCTGCCGCCATCCAGAAAAATCGTGTCGTTGTCTTCAATATAATTAAGCGCCAAATCGGCAATTAACTGTTTTTCATCGGCATGAAAGGCGGCTTTTTCGGTGAACATCGGTTCGGTGCGTGGAAATTTTACTCTGACCGCGCCGCCATGAACCCGCCGGGCTTTGCCCTGGTCTTCCATTGATTGCAAGTCGCGCCGGACTGTTGCTTCTGAAACCCCAAGTTCTTCGCTGAGCTCAGTAATCGTGCGCACACCTTCGCCAAGCGTCTGCAAAATCAGCCGCTCGCGTTCCGGAGATAACAATTTTCTTTTACTGTCAGTCATCTTAAAAAAACCGCGTTCATGTTTTGTTTATGACATGAATATACAACGTTTGCAATATTTTGCAATATTTTGAAAGAAAATAAAGTAAAATTTTCATTTCTGCAAATATTAAGCATGGCATAGGCTCGCAGCGCGAGTCCGCGAGTTTAGGAATCGACGCAGTCGAGGAGTCCCGCGACTGCGGGAAGCGAATTAAGTACGCCCTAAAGGCACGATTAAGCGGAGCGTTGAAGAATTTAACCCCGGAATTGTCCGCAGATGACGCAGATTAACGCAGATGAAAACAGAAAGAATTTTTAACCACGGAATATACTGAAGACACTGAAAGGTTCACCATGAAGGTTTAAGTAGTCTTACGCAAGAGTCAGCATGACGAACAGCGTTATTTTTTCGCCGTTTTAAGGCTAAACCAGGCGCTACTTATTGAAAAAATCATTTCTCCAGTCGCAAATAGTTCTGAACGGATTATGTTAAACTTAACGGAATTTAAGTAATTTTCGGAAGGAATGGAATTTTGAAAAACCTGTTGCTCAATCTACTGTTTCAAGGCGCTCACCGGAGCAGAAAAATCCTGTGGCGGATTTTTCGCCCGACTACGCTCGGCGTGAAAATGTTGCTGTTCTGCGATGACAAAATTCTGCTGGTAAAAACCCGTTACAGCACAAAACTCAGCCTGCCTGGCGGAAAAGTTAATAAAATGGAAACGCCTAGGGTTGGCGCAATGCGTGAACTTCGCGAGGAGACCGGAGTTGTGGTCAACGACTGCCGCTTGGTCGGCATCTACTCCAACTTCACCGAAGCAAAAAATGACACCATTGTGCTCTTTGCCGCTGAAACTGCGGAATTAAAATGTTCTCCTGGCTGGGAAATAGAAAAATGCGCTTTCTTTCCTTTAAGTTCGCTGCCGGAAGAAACTTCCCCCGCCACTCGCCGCCGGCTTAAAGACTTCCAGGCTGGCAAAATCATCGACGACCGCTGGTAACATGACAAATCAGCCGAAAATACTGATTCAGAAGTAACGCCAACTCCAGTCCTTGGCTGTGCAGATACTTCGCTGTTCTTCAGTGCGAAATCATCTTTGATTAGTCCTGCGACGGCTTGCCGAAATTGACGGAGGCATCCGAAGTCATTGCGTCGTCCGCGCCACGGTAGTGTGTGTCATAAGGATACGTATTCAAAGAAGTTCCGCCGTGTCTCACATTCTATGTTCAACAAGCCGTCTTTAATAGCTTTTTTTTGTATCCCCATGTTACATTTTCTTCTGTCGAAGCCTTTAATTGAGCTGCCTATTTTTTTATCCATGTAGGCACATTGTAAATAATTCCAATGACCTACATTTACTTTCTGATGGCCAACACAACAACCCCGCATGCGACCAGAGCAATTCCAGCCCAATCTTTAATAGACGGCCGCTCATTAAGAAAAACCACTGCAAAGATTGCCACTAGAACCAGACTAAGTTTATCTATCGGCGCCACTTTTGACGCATCACCAATCTGCAATGCCCGGAAATAGCACACCCAGGAAGCCCCAGTTGCAAGACCTGACAATCCAAGAAACCACCATGTTTTTGATGACAAAGTTAAGGGGCTGCACCATTTTCCAGTAAGCCATACAAACAGCGATAATATAGCCATTACAAAGGCTGTTCTGATCAGCGTGGCGTAATCCGAGTCGACGCCTTGTATGCCAACCTTAGCTAAAATTGCAGTCGCCGCTGCGAACACAGCGGATAGTATCGCCCAAATGAACCATTGTGATGAAGTCGCCATACTGTCCTTACGATGAGTCTAACAAGTTATCATATAGTTTTTACATATCATCTTGAAATTAAATGTCGGATATGTTAAGCGTTTTACGGTTTGACTCCAAACCACCACACTCAATATGCCTTTCCCTAGTGTTTTTGCAAGCCAGTCTTGTTCGAGTTTGAACCATGGCTCAGTAAAGGTGTCCAGTTAAATGTCGTTTTTTAGTCTCTGAGCACATGACCCGCTTGCTTGAAAATCTTTTTTTCGGGATTTGAAGATGCGACTAAACTTTCTAAATTATGAGCGAACTCAACTCAAAAAAGTTCCCGGTGCGCCTCTTTTTTATGAATTTGTCTGAACCTGACCGGCTTCGCTGGAACTTCTGACGCGAAGCGTCTTTGGACTGCGATGCCTCTGTGCCGCTTTGGCTTTTTCCCTATTCCTGCTTAATCTCAGACAAGAGTGTCTGAGTTACATTGAAACAACAAATTAGAATTGAATTCGCCGCAAGCTAAAATCCACCAGGTCATGTGTTCCAGAGTCTCGCGCAACAACTTATACGCTTCCGTCAGGAACGTTCGTAAGCTCACAGGAATGCTTTGCGCAGGAAGAAAGTAATTAAAAATCAAGAAAAAA
>JBAYVM010000052.1:0-10675 GCA_041674645.1 Victivallaceae bacterium
AAGGCAAAGTTTACATGAATGAACTGGTCGCGCTGGCAATTCTGGCCGCGTTGGCCGGGGGCGATTTTCAAACTGCCGGAATTGTCGCGTTCTTTCTGTTGCTGGCGATTATTATTGAAAGTCGTACTGCCAGCGGCGCACAGCGTTCGATTGAAGAACTGATAAAATTGACTCCGAATACTGCTAGAAAACTGGTTGACGGCAAGGAAGTGGAAGTTCAAGCTTTATCTCTTAAAGTCGGAGATGTAATTAGAGTTCGTCCTGGTGAGAATTTTCCGGTGGACGGACGGATTGTCAATGGCGAGAGCACAGTAAATCAGGCCTCTATTACCGGTGAATCTCTACCGGTGGAAAAAGAGGCCGGTGACGATACTTTTGCCGGTACGCAAAATTTGACCGGCATGATTGAAATGGAAGTAACTCGCGTTGGCGAAGATACAACTCTTGGTAAAGTAAAAGATATGATTCTTGCCGCTGAGGGCTCCAGAACTCCGATTGTACGTATTATCGACCGTTATGCCGGATACTATACTCCGACAGTGCTGATGCTGGCAGGTGTAACCTGGTGGTTCACCCAGGATATGTCGCGAGTAATCACGTTGATGGTTATTGCATGTCCCTGTGCAATTGTTTTAGCAACCCCCACCGCAATTGTCGCTGCTGTAGCAGCTGCCGCCAGGTTGGGGATTTTGATTAAGAATGTCAGTCATCTTGAACTTGCAGCAAGAATCAAAGCTTTTGTATTCGATAAAACCGGGACTTTGACAGATGGTATCCTTTCTGTAGTAAAACTTAATCCTTACGGTGAAGTATCGCCGGCGGAACTTTTAAAGCTGGCCGCCTCTGCGGAAAGTCACAGTAATCATCCGACAGCAATTGCACTTAAGAAACTTGCCGGAGAAGCTGAGTTGACGTTAGATGATGCTGTTGATTTCAAAGAAACTCACGGTAAAGGCGTGGAAGCTACTGTAAACGGTGAATCCTGCCGGATTGGACGCGCCGCCTGGCTTGAGTCACTCGGCATCAACCCTCCAAGCCATGAAGACGACGAAAGCCATGGCATGAGCGTGGTATATGTGGCGCAGGGTAATAACGTAATTGGCTGGATTGGATTCAAAGACAAACTTCGCAAAGAAGCTGTAAGAATTATTACCGATTTAAAATCGCTTGGTGTAAGACACTGTGCGATGGTTACAGGCGACCGGAAATCAGTTGCTGAATCCGTGGCTGCCAGTTTACAAATCGATGAATTCAGAAGTGAATGCCTGCCGGAAGGCAAAGTGGAATATGTGGAAACAATTAAAAAATCCTGTCGGGTTGCAGTGGTTGGCGACGGCGTGAATGATGCTCCGGCACTGGCGGCTGGCGATTTGGGGATTGCCATGGGAGCTATCGGCAGTGACATTGCGATTAACAGTGCGTCCATTGCGTTGATGACTAATGACCTGCGGCGAATTCCAATGTTGGTTTACCTGTCTCAAAAATCTCGTATTATCATTAATCAGAATCTGTTCGTCGCTATGCTTTTTGTCTTCGGCGGAATGATTCTGTCAGTATTTGGCTGGATGACTCCGATTTGGGCCGCCGTATTGCATACGCTGTGTACGCTGTTAATCATTTTTAACAGTGCGCGTTTGGTCAGAACCGGAGAAGAGTTGACTTTGGAAGAGAGCGCTTCCGCTAAGGAATAACATAGCATTAACCGCAAACAGAGAAACGGAGCGAACATGTCTGAAAATAAAGTGCCGATAGTCAGTGCAGTCGGATTGACCAAAGTTTTTCGCGATTTTTGGAACCGGCCCAAGGCGAAAGCTGTCAATGACATCGATTTCGAAATAAATGAGGGCGAAGTTATAGGCCTGCTGGGACCTAACGGTTCCGGTAAATCCACTACCGTTAAAATGATACTCGGTCTGCTTTATCCATCCGCAGGTAATCTTACTGTGTTCGGACAATCTCCGCGAGCTGTTGAAACTAAAAGATTGACCGGATATTTGCCGGAGGAATCGTATTTATACAAATATCTTACCGCCATGGAAACGCTCGACTTTTTTGGCGCGTTATTTAATCTATCCAAAGCCGAACGTCGCAGCCGGAGTGAGCAGTTGCTTGAAATGGTCGGCATGAGTCACGCCAGACAGCGACGGGTAGGAGAATTTTCCAAAGGCATGGCGCGCCGGATTGGGTTGGCGCAGGCAATGATTAATGATCCTTCATTACTGATTCTTGACGAGCCGACTTCCGGACTTGACCCGCTTGGTTGTAAGGAAGTAAAAGACTTGATTATGATGTTGAAAAAACGTGGCAAAACGGTACTCATCACTAGTCATCTATTGAGCGATGTGGAAGATATTTGCGACCGGGTGATTATTCTTTACGGCGGAAAAATACGGGCGACCGGAACCTTGCATGACTTGTTGACGGTTACGGAATCGAGTCGCATTACCACGCCGTTGCTTACTCCGCAGGTTACTGACAAAGTGATTAAAATTCTCCGTGAAAATCTGGATGGAGAAGAATTTAAAATCGACCATCCGCGTCGGACGCTGGAAGAGTTTTTCCTGGATGTTATAGGGCGCGCAAAAGCGGAGAGTATTGAAACCGCCGGCGTTGTCGGCGGTGGCAAGATTGCTGATTATCTGACATCTGAAAGCAAATCCTCCGCCATTCTGTCTGAACTGGTTGGTAGAGAAGAAGCAGTAAAACCGGTTAAGCAGGAGCCAATGCCTGAACATAAAGTTCAGGAAGAGTTGGAAAAGCAGAGCAAAATCCTTGAAGATTTAACTGTTGAACCGAAAAAGATGGCGGAACCGGAAGAAAATAAAATAACTGTTGCAAAAGAAAACCTGGCTAAAGTTGATGACAAACTGCAGGATTTACTTGGCGGTAAATAGTTAACCCAGCAAGATGGAATAAGACCAATGAGATCATTTCTGGCTATTGTAAAATTGACGTTCAGAAACGCCATCCGTTCGCATATATTCCAATTATTGTTGCTGATTCTGATTTTAAGCATCGTACTTATTCCCAATAATATTGTAGGGGATGGCACGGCTAGAGGCTATATTCAGATATCATTGAAATACAGTATTGCGGCGGTCGCTTTTGTTTTAGCATTGTCTTCAGTCTGGCTGGGTTGTTATACCATGACTCAAGATGTTGAGAGTTATCAATTGCACATGGTGATTTCTAAACCCGTTTCCCGAGTAACCATCTGGTTGGCAAAGTGGACAGGAATCAACTTGATTCACTTTCTGTTGTTGCTGGTCGCCTCTTCCGCTGTTTATTTTACTATTATCTGGCAATTTAACCGTCAGGATTTTTCCAAAGAGGAAAAAGCTAAAATAACGAATGAAGTGATGGTTGGCCGGAGAGTTTTTTATCCTGAATTTCCCGATATAAACAAACTGGCGCGGGAAGCATTGCAGAAAAAGCTTCAGCTTACTAAGCAGCAGGGTAAAGAAATTGATGAATCTCCCGTGGCGCAAGAAAGAATGTTAAATGATATGCGGCGGGAAGTGCTTTCCAGGCTTTCAGAGATTCCTTTTGGCACCGTGCGGGTTTGGGAATACAACAATCTCCCCGAAGAGCTTAAACGTCCGTTATATTTACGATATCGGTTTTATGTCAATAAAATTGCGACAGAATCTCAGCGCCTGACTAATGGAATGTGGGAAGTCGGAGTGCCTAAACTTGAAGAGGAAAAGGGAAAGAATGTATTTGAGCAGGCTAAATTGAAGAAATATGAATTCTTTTTATACCCGTTAACGGAGTATCCGGAACAAATTATGTGTGGAGTTTTTAGTGAACGCGTCTTGCCTCCGGTTATTATTGCTCCTGACGGGAAGGCGAAGATTGCGTTTACCAATACCGATGCGCAGAACGCATCACTTTTTATTCAGCGGTCGGATGGACCGAAAATGTTGTTGCGGGTAACTGGTTTTACCGAAAACTATTTCCGGGCAGTATTTGTGATTTGCATTGAATTGCTGATTTTGTCCGGATTGGGTTGTGCGGCGGCGGCCGTCCTTTCGATGCCGACTGCGGTGTTTGTTGTCATTTCTTATCTGTTGTTCGGCAGTTTTGCCACGTTTATGGTTTCCACCTCATTTTTAGGCGGAGCTGCCGATTATATCGGGTACTATGTCGGAAAGTTCTTGTTACTCGGTGTAATTCCGATGCAGAATTTTGAAATAACGCATTTTGTCGCCAATGGAGAATTAATTGAATTGTCCCTAATTGGAAACTTGATAGTGTCGTACTTTATACTTAGAGCAGTGCCTTTATTTTTAATTGGCATCTGGCTCTACTGGCGCAGAGAAATGGGGTTGGTAATCAGAAAATGATTAGATTCAAAACACTGACAATGTTCGTCGTTATGCTGCTGATTTCAGTAGTTATTCTCTTTTTCATAAACCGGGTTGAAAAAAACTTGGATAATTCGATAGAGAAGAACCGGTTGCGTTTTACCGGACAAATCAAGAATGCTCCGCCACTGGTTGCATTTACCACTATGGCGTTAGGCAGTTTTCGCGGTGTGCTGGCAGACTTTTTGTGGCTCAGGACAGGGTCTCTTCAAGAAGAAGGGAATTACTTCGAAATGGTGCAATTGGCTTCATGGATTACTAAACTGCAACCGCGTTTTTCAGGTGCAACCGCATATCTGGCATGGAATATGGCCTATAATATTTCTGTTACCTGTTCGGCTCCGGAAGACCGTTGGCGCTGGATTCAAGAAGGCATCAAACTGATTCGTGACGAGGCAATAGAATACAATCCTGAAGACCCGGCGCTATACAAAGAATTAGGCTGGATATATCAGCATAAGCTTGGTAATATTATGGATGACGCCAATCAGTTTTATAAAAACCGGATTGCGATTGATATGATGCGTGTGTTTGGCAAGAATCCAGACTGGCAAAAGATGGCGGCAGCGCCATCCAGTGAGGCGGCGTTCAAGAAAAAATACCCTGTAGACGGGAAAAATGATTTTTTCTGGAAAGCGCTGCAGTCTTCCGGTTACGGCAGTTATGATAAACTTTTTCAAGAATTTAAGGATAAATCGGCTCTGCCAAAAGAATTTTTGAGCAAACTTACCAGCAAGGAACAAGCAGAGGCTATTGATACATATTTTCGGGCTGAATGGTTGCGGGAAAAATATAAACTTGATTCCGTAATTATTAACCAAATAAATAATAAATATGGATTGCTTGACTGGAGACTGGCAGAAGCTCAAGCTGTTTACTGGGCAACTATGGGCTTGAAAACTACTCCTGAACAGCGTGACATTGCTTGTGAACGAATGATTACTCAGGCGCTTCAGGCCATATTCAAGAACGGACGGATATTAATGGTGGATGAAAAAGACTTTGCCAGTATTATTGTCGTCCCTAATTTAAGTGTGGTTGATGCCGTAAAGCGTACTTTTCAGGAAGCTTATGACAATAACGAACAGCAATCGACATTTAAATCAGCGATGTTGAACTTTATGCAGGATGCTGTCGTCATTCTTTTTAATTACGGTAATTTCAGTAAATCTAAAGAATATTATGATGAACTGAAAAAGGAAGAGCCCGACAAGTATAGACGAATATCTCTGGAAAGCTTTGTTATGAATAAATGGGCGGAAGATGTACGTGATGCATCTGTCAAACAGGCTACGGACATTATTAGCGGGCTGATTTATCGCAGCATTAACTATATGGTGTACGGTGATGAGGACGCTGCATTGGCCCATGAACGTATTGCGCGTTATATTTATGTTAATTATCAGGAAGCGAATGCTGACATTAAACAGCGTGTTGGATTAGCTCCATACAAGGATATTAAAAAATCTATAGTAGAATCATGCTTGAACAACTTTCCGCCGGTAATGGCTGAAATTCTGCGCGAAAAAATTAAACAGGAACAGCTGAAAGCTAAAGATGAAGAAAAAGATAATGCTTCAGTTAAAGATGCCAAGAAGTAAAAATGACAGAATACTTTTCAAGCACTTCTTTATTTTGACTTAGTACGGTTTTTACTGTTCAAACAAGTGTACAATGCGTTGAAGAATCATTTCAGGCTCAGACATTCTACCAGGATTTTGTTCGTCTCCGCAGGCAACTCGTCCGGGATCCGGACCAATAAGCTCGACCCCGCGTTGTTTTAAGAGCTTCACATTATCTTGAACTGCTGCATTGCGCCACATCTTAGGATTCATTGCTGGCGCAAGCAAAACTTTTCCGTCGTGTGTCAGCGCATATGTGGTCAGGGCGTCATCTGCAATGCCATGGGCAAATTTTCCGATAAAATTTGCGGTGCACGGAGCGACTATCAGTAAATCACATTTATCTGCCAAAGCCACATGTCCAGGTTTCCAGTCAGATATATCCCAAAGATTACTGATAACTGGGTTGCGGGATAACGTATGGAACGTTTGTTCTGTAACCAATTTTTTTGCAGAGTCAGTCATCAGTACATGTACATCAAAGCCGTTCTGTACCAGTTTACTGCACAAATCTGCCGCTTTATAAGCGGCAATTCCGCCAGTAACTCCAAGAGCAATACATTTTTTTTCAAGCATTAAACAATCCCTCCTTCAATCTTTTAGTTGCCTTGCGCATCATGCGGATTAAAGACTTCATTTCCTCTGTTGCTGTATACAAATCATCATTGATAACCAAGTAATCATATTTTTTCCAAAAGCTTAACTCGTACTCCGCTTTTCCCAGTCTGGTCAAAATCTGTTCTTCTGAATCAGTCGCCCTGCTTCTAAGTCTATTTTCCAACACTTTTATCGACGGTGGCGCGATGAATATGAATTCACAACTTTTATTCAGTAACGAATCTGCGGTGGCGGCATTTTTTATCTGCATCGCTCCTTGAATGTCAATATCTAAAAATACATCAAGGCCATTCTCAATACGGTTAACTACTTCACTGCGTAATGTTCCGTAAAAATTGCCGAAAACCTCAGCGTACTCAATAAACTCGCCAGCATTAATACTGGTAATAAAAGCTTCCTTGGTGATAAAATAGTAATGTTCGCCATGTTGTTCGCCAGCTCTGGGAGCTCTGGTAGTGCATGAGACCGAAAATCCAAGTTCCGGCATGTCTGTTCTGACTTTAGTGCAAATGGTTGATTTGCCGGTTCCGCTTGGGCCGGAAACAATAATTATGGCGCCCAATCTGTTTCCATCCATAAGAATGTATCCACATGTTAATTTATTTCATACAAACGCCGTGTTTATTCGAACGCTTAGTATATCGCTAAAGATTAATTTACTATAGTTTAACAAATATTAAATCCAGTAATGATAGAATCTAAAGTGCAAAAGCTGAAAATCAACTGCTGATTAACGTTTTATTATGTCACTTGCCGCCTTGCACTCTTTTTCCCAGCCAGGAAAGTTCCACTGCAATGGGAAAGCCCTGCATTGCCTCGGCTTGACTTGGTCGATGATGCAGGCTGATGGAGTAGCGATGTAAAAAATACAGCTTCCGTCTTCACGCTCAATTAGAGAAAGTCCACGACGATCTGAAGTTACTACTGTATATTTCTCAATAAACTCATGCAGTGGCATGTTTAAAAATGTTGCTATCGCGTCCACTTCATGTTGTTCAAGCCGTACATAACCAGTCCACTTGCAACATGAACCGCAACGTTTACAAATAAATTCGTCAGTGTGTTTCATAATAAAAAAAGGTATTTCATCCGTAAATGAAATACCTTGAAAATTACTTTAAAGCATATAATTATTCGAAATCTTCAAAAGAGAGGTCGTCATCTTTTAAGTCAATAAAGAGAAAGCCGGCAACCAAATCAAGTACCTCAATCGGATGAATATAAAAATCAACTTCGCCTAAAGCGCCAACACTTCCGCCAACTTCCCAGTAATCTCTGGCGCCGGTATAAAAGTCATAAATACGGTCTTCCGGGCTTGGGAATCCTTCGTTATGTTCCCAGTATTCTTTTACTAAGCGGGTAGTAGGTTTCCGGGAAGTATCTTCTGCGTCAATGCAGAGAAAAGAGCCATTCCAGCCATTCTGTAATGCTGCGCCGTATTGACGATTGTAGTCTTTGATTGCCTTGGCGGTAAAGCCAATGCCTCCACCAAAAGCAACTGCACGAGTAAACCTGAGTTCAGCTCGGGCAACCGGTCCGAAACCGACATTAAGCGTGAAAATATCGAAAGTGTCCAAAATCCGGTTCGGGATATACAGACAAATACTATCGACCACGCCTTCTGCCTTCGCGGAAAAACCGCCAGCAACCATTAACGCAACGACACACCCAAGAAAGATTTTTCTCATTACAAACCCTCGTTTTGTGAAAATTTAGTTTTCGTTTAGAAAATGCACTTCTAATAATAACATCGATAATTCAGAACTATAAATTAATATTAAAATCAGCTTATGCAAATAGAACTTTTATTTATTTTTCCGTGAATATGCACTATAAACCTGGAAAAGCATCATTACTGCTACTGCTTTTTCTGACTTTTTCAATATTTGACCCCGCCCTTTAACGGTTTTATCTTTGAAATCAGGATTTTTTTAAAAATCATCTCAATGCGATGTTTGAATTTATTTTTTAGGATGCTAATTTTTAAATCTATGAAAACGAGCCGATTCTTTAGAATTATAGAATAATTAGAGAGGCTTAAATATACACCAGGGAGATACTGATGAAATTTTTGAACGGTTTTCTAAGTATTTTGATTCTGCTGCTTGCAGCGGCTTCTGCGGTTTTTTCTTACTTTCTCTTTGAAAAAAGAGAACAGCTGGTAAAAGGCTGGGAAAAAATGGCGATAGCGATAAACCAGACAGCTGCCGCATTGGATGCCGGCAGCGGAACAACTGCGGCCAAGGAATTGGCGCCGCAGGCGCTCTCTCACGAAAAATATGCAGATTTAGAAAAAATTCTTCCGAAAATTTCAAAACAGGCACAGGAAGTTATTAAAGAACGCGATGAATTGAGTGAAGCTATTAGAAAAATGGCCACTGTCTTCGAAATGGAAAATACCGCTGACCTTGGCGACTTTAAAAAGATAGAAACCTACTCATCAAATAAAAACAAAGTGGTAAGTTGGATTGAGGAAATAAAAGAACGTCAGGACAATACTCTGCAAATGATTTGTGATTCTGCTAACAAGCTTGGTGTTTCGATTAGCAAATCAGCGCTGAAAAGTTCAGATTATGCTTCCGAATATCGTAAGTTCGACAGTAAAATATCCAGCCTTCAATCTCGGGTATCTGCTTATAACAACAAATTCAGCCAAATTGCGTCAATTACTGACAGCCCGGCGCCTGATTTGTCAGATAGCGGATATTCCCGCGCCATCAGCGGAGTAACTGATTCCGTGCAGAAATTAAAAAACAACTACAACGAAGCAAAAAATTCTTTGGCAAGCACTCAGAAACAAGTCAATCAACTTAAGGATTCATTAAAAGATAAAGACGGACAAATTACCGGGCTTAATAATACTGTGGTAAAAAAAGAAAGTGAAGTTGCCAGACTGAAGGTAATGCTCGGCGGCAAGGAAAATGAAAAGCTTGAAGATACTTGGATTGAGGGTTCAGCACAAGCTCGTAAGGCCGTTCAAGGTAAAGTAATTGACGTAAATCGCAAGTATGGCTTTATTGTCGTCGATCTTGGCAGCGACACCAAAGTTATGCAGAAGATAGGCAACAAAGTTAATCCGGTTGATCCAAAGATTCCTGGTAACGTTGAAATGGTTGTTGCTCGCGGTCTGGATTCAGACAACAGTGAATATGTTGGAAAAATTAAATTGGTAAAAGTACACAGCAAATGCTCGATTGCCAATATTGTGCCCGGGTCTACCGGTGATAAAAATGTACGGATTGGTGATACGGTGTATTTCTCGAGTGATGAAATATCTAAAATGAGTTCCAAATAAAAACCGGGGGAATCCCAGTGTTTTCTTCAAAATTATTTACAGTCGTTGTCGCCCTGACCGTCTTAGCGCTTTTGGGTGCGATTGGTTTGCAGGTAATGGAAATGCAACAATACAATTTGTTTAATTCCGTTTATCAACGTTATTTCGCCGGAAACTCTGCCAGTAGCGCTGCGGTACAACCCACAGCCGGCAAAACAGAGAGTAAGGAAAACGCTGATGCTTCTAAAGATGAAAAGAAATAAATTACTGTGCCTGATGGCTTTATCGCTCGCGGCATTTATTATGTTAATGCTGGGCGGCTGTTTGACCGCTCAGGAAAAACGTGGCTACAGTTCCATCCCACAGAATTATCCGTCATCCTGGGAAGACCGTCCTATGGGCGATGCCAGGTCTTGATTTAAAGCATTTATTCTCAAACTCCGCTTGCTTGTTTTGAAAATGATATTATCTTATACGACTTTCTTAAATCGGGGTATAGCGCAGTCTGGCTAGCGCATTTGGTTTGGGACCAAAGGGTCGCAGGTTCGAATCCTGCTACCCCGACCATTTTCTTTTTCCATGTCAACTACTGACAAAGCGTGACTTTCGAGCTCAAAATCAACAAATTTTAAGCCGTTAAAATCATTTCCCAATGTGACAGAAAAAGACAGGTTTTGCCCCTTTGGCACTAAATTTGGTGGACATATAGGTGGACACTTTTTATCGTCGGTAATACCCGGCAAACTGTTTAATGCATCTCTCATATTGAATTGCTTTGTATCAGTGTAAACTTG
>JBAYVM010000053.1:0-10623 GCA_041674645.1 Victivallaceae bacterium
CTGCAATCTGCATAATAAATTTTGGAAAGCGCAACGGTGGCCTGGCTTCAAGAAGCTTAATTTTGCGATAAACACCTTGCTTGACACTGGTTAATACCGCGTCGTGAGCAAATCCGCTGTCGCGCTTGTTCAACATTAACATGATGTCTTCCAGCCTCTTCAGAACTTTGCGACACTGTTCACATTTCAGGACATGCGCGGCAAGCGCCGAATCATCCGCAATTTCGCCGTCAAAATAAGCGCTAAGTTCTTCGAATTTCGGACAGCCGTCTAATTGTTTAACTTCTTCGTTCATAGTAATACCAAAAGTTTGATTAACCTGAAAGTATATCCTTTTTTTCTAAAATTTCCCGGAGCATTTCTCTGCCGCGGGCAATGCGTGATTTTACCGTGCCGGTTTTACAATTCAAAACTTCGGCTATTTGTTCGTAAGACATTTCGTCTATATGTCTGAGCATCATGGTTTCCCGTAACGAGTCCGGCAATTTGTCAAAACTGTCCGTCACGGTTTTTTCTAATTCAACATTTTGCGCCATCCGGTCCGGGATTGCCGACGTATCCGGCAAATGCATTTCCTGTTCCTGATTCTCGTCACCCAAATTGTCTGAATGCTGATAAATACTTATATTCTGACCAGAACCGCGTCGTCTGTTCCAATGATATTTATTCCTTGCCAGATTAACCGCAATACGGTGCAACCAAGTGTTAAAATTGGCGTCGCCGCGAAATTTATCCAACGCGCGAAACGCCCGGACAAAAGCATCCTGAACTACTTCCTCGGCATCATGATGATCTGATATTAAACCAAATACCGTGCGATATAACTTCATCGCATGACGGTTCATCAGCTCGTCAAAAACCGTAGTATTTCCATTTTTAAATTCAGCAATCAATTCATGATCGCTCAGTTTAGTCAAGCTCATACGCTTTCCTGTATCTTCAATAGACCAATCTCTTAAGAAAAAGTTCGCAAATTTACAGTTTTTTTATTCACTTTACAAAGATTTACTGATTTTTATTCACTTTTTTTCAACAAAAACCCTATTCGGGTTGCACCGTGAACATTACACAGATATTTTTCCAGCATAAATTTTAATGGACTTTTTTATGAAACTGCTGATAAAAAATGCGTTTGTCGTTGATGGCTCCGGATTGCCGGGAAATGATGATGACGTTTTGATTGAACACGGGATTATCATTGCCGTCGGCAAAAATTTACCTGAATCGGCAGCGGATAACTTTTTTGATGCTGGCGGACAAGTTTTAACCCCAGGATTCATTGACGCGCATTCTCATTCCGA
The DNA here is from genome assembly GCA_041674645.1 of Victivallaceae bacterium. Taxonomy (GTDB): domain Bacteria; phylum Verrucomicrobiota; class Lentisphaeria; order Victivallales; family Victivallaceae; genus JBAYVM01. The sequence goes on from JBAYVM010000053.1 coordinate 1,302, forward strand.
CATGTCAATACTTGCTGCCCCGGAGGCAACAGGGAAAATTTCACAAGGCATAACTACCGAAATTGTCGGCAATTGCGGCCTGTCGGTTTTTCCCATATCCAGCCATAACCGGGAACATCTGGAAGAATTATACCGCAACTATAATGAAAAAATCACGTGGGAAAACTTTGACGGCTACTTAACGGAACTGCGACGGCGCAAACCGACAGTTAATATTTTCTCGTTATGCGGACATAATACGCTTCGCGCCGCGTTGGGGGGGTACGAAAATCAAAAACTTTCCGCCAGTAAGTTGTCAAAAATGCAGCGCCTGCTGACGGAAACATTCCAGATGGGAGCCGTCGGATTGTCGAGTGGTTTGCTTTACGTGCCCGGCAAATTTTCCACGAATGACGAACTGATTGCGTTGCTAAAAACGGTTGCGGCGAAAAACCATGTTTATGCCACGCACCTGCGCAGCGAAGGCCAGCGGTTGACGGAATCACTGGAAGAAACGTTTGACCTGGCGATTTCGGCCGGATTAAAAAAAGTTCACATCAGCCATCTCAAAACTTCCGGCAGGAACAACTGGTACAAGCTGCCGACCGTTTTTTCCCTTTTCGAACAAGCGAAAACTGACGGACTGACCGTCACCGCCGACCGTTATCCTTACACCGAATCCATGACGCAACTCAGCGTAATTCTGCCAGCGCCTTACGACGCATTTGATGATATCGCGCTGGAAAAGTTTCTGTCAACGCCTGAACATTTCAAGCAAATTACCGCAGCGCTGGCGGAATTGCCGACAGAACGCTGGCAGACCGTCCGGCTGGTAAGCACAAAAACTTCAGGAATGGAAAAATTTAACGGAGAAATATTCTGCGATATCGCGGTTCAGTTGAATACAACCGCGCCGGAGTTGTGCGCGAAAATATTAGCTGAGGATGCAGCCGGAGCCATGGCGGCTTTCCTCGGCATGTCCGAAGAAAATATGAAACGTATTATTAAAGCGCCATTCACCGCGTGCGGCACTGACGAGTCCGCCCGCCCCGTTGATTACAGTATCGGGCGCAGCCATCCGCGCGGCTTCGGATCATTTCCCCGGTTTATCAATTTCCTGCTTCGGGAAAATCTTGCGCTGGAGGAAATCATTCATAAGATTACTTTACTGCCGGCGCAAATATTTGGCTTGAACAGCCGGGGATTGATTGCGCCCGGTTATGCTGCCGATCTGGCATTGTTTAATCTGGATAAACTGTCTGATTGCAGCACGTTCGCTTCGCCCCATGTTCCTGCTTCCGGAATTTCAGCGGTCTGGGTTAACGGTCGACTGATACTGCAACAATAAGCCTGTCGGGTTTTATTCCCCGCGTTTTTTTAGCGTATTGCGGACGGCGATGGAATCCACAATCAAAAGCGCATTCTTTTTGATTTTTTTCGCTTCGTCAATCTGACCGATTGCCACCACGGCCAGAATCAACTCGCAAACCCGTTCAGAAAATATCTTTGTCGCGGCGTCTCTAAAAATCGGATTTTTCTCGTCCTCCTCCTGGAGCTGATAATAATTTTTCTTTATTTCTTCAAATTCAACATAGGGATTTTTCAGGTATCTTTTCAGCAGGGCACGGTCTTTGTAGCGGATGGCGGTCTCTTTGATGGAATTCCAGCTTTCCCCGGCAAAATCAGGGCGCTTAGCAGACAGTTGCCGGAAAAAAGTTAAATTCAGGCTGCTTTCCCGGAGATTCTGGTTAATGGCAATCACTTCCATTACCGTCATTGAATCCCCGCCGCCGTCCAACAATAATTTAATTTTAGTGTCACGCGTTTTTAACAGTTCTTTTTTTGCCCGCGGATAGCGCTCTGCCAGTTCAGACCAATAGCTCAACGCCAATGACAATCTTTTTTCAGATTGATTTGAATCATATTTCAAAGCATTGTTGTGATACCAAATGTATTTTTGCAACGCATCTTCATACTTTCCCCGTCTCATCAGTTCAACTCCTGCGTCAAGTTCTTCTGATGGAGTAAGTCTTTTCTCCGATATTTTTGCAACATCTTCAGTAACCGGAACTTCATTATTGGCGTCGCTGGAGTTTACTGAGAAAAATAAAACTGCCGAACCAACCATGGAATAGAACTTTTTCATATTACACTTTCACATTTGAGAGTTAAATCACAAATTTAATATCGGACAAAAAATGAAAATGTCAAATTTTACAGATAAAATCCATGCCAGTGTGAAATGCAAATGGCATTTACGAGCAAAGACGCTATAATTATTTTTTGGTTAAAACAAACGAACATTAATCTTTAGATAATCTGGAGAATGAACAAAAATGATTACAGCGGACAACGGGCGGTTTAAACTGGAAAGTGAGTTATTTTCCCGCGAAATAGTGGCGGATGCAGGTGGATTGAGAACGACTTCTGTCCTCAACAAGATTAACGGCCGGGAATATGTCCGGCGGCCGGAAGCGGCGGAATTTCAAATGTCGCTGAACGGTGAAGTGATTTACAGTTACAATAAACCGGAATACCATGTGCTGGACGGCAACCTGGTTACTTCTGAAATCGTCTTTGCTCTGGAAAATCATACGGTGTCCAACTCTGCTCGTGGCAGTGAAATTCTTGCATTGTGCTTCAAGTCGGACAAGCACAAACTGCGGTTAACGGTATTTTATGAAATTTATCCAGACCTGCCGGGCTGCAATAAATGGCTTAAATTCGATTGTCTCGGCGGCGAATTGCATCTGAAAAATCTGTTTTTTGAAGTGCTGAACACCTGTCCCGGAGAGTTTGTCGAAGCTGAATTCTTCAAAAAACAGGGAACCGTGTTGTCACAACCGATGTTTGCCGCTTGCGGCGATGAAGACATCATTCAAGTCCATAACATGGAACTCAATGAAGGTCTGTTTATCGGGAACGGCGCACCCGGGCCGTTGCGTTACTACATGGCTTATCCCAACTGGTCATCGGGGATTTCCTGCGGTTACGCCATGGGCGCAACAGTCTTCAATGTGTACTTGAAAGCTGGAGAATCATTCACGACAGATAAAGCTTATTTGTTTATTTATGCCGGGGATAAAGATTGTCCGGCGATACGCAACTGCTTCCGGGAAATGATTCGCCGCGACTTGCCAATGTGTCCGGACAACGGCAGCGTGATGTACTGCACCTGGCTGCCGTTTTTGAAAAATATTAGCGAATCGCTACTGCTCGAACTGGTTGACCGGGCCGCAGCGATGGGCTTCAAATATTTTGTCGTTGATGATGGCTGGTTTACTGATAACTCATGGACAGTTGACCCGGAAAAATTTCCAAACGGGCTTGAGGTTATTTCCGAACGCGTTCGTGCCGCCGGCATGAAATTCGGGCTGTGGTTCAATATTGGCAATGATTATGGCGATATCGGCTCCCGGCCTGAAGATAATGCCCTGGATTACCACGGAAAACCAAAACCTTTCGGTTTCGGCGGAAAAATAACCACCCGTTGCATGGCGTCTAAAAACCGCGATTTCATAATAGAAAAGCTTTCCAGTTTGGCAAAGCAATATAACGTTGACTATTTCAAACTTGACTTCAGCTGTATCACCAGCCCTTACGGCATGATGCCGGTCGGCTGTTCGTCAACCGCGCATGAACACCACCGCGATGCGTCTGATGCAGTATTTCAACAATATCAGTCGATGATGTATTTCAGAAATGCGGTAAAAGTTCAATTCCCGGACCTGATTATTGATTTCAGTTTTGAGACATTCGGAACTGAAACTCCAAGTATTGGCGCGTTGAGATATTCAGAGTTGCACCACGTTTCAAATCTTAACACCCGCCAACTGGATATTGTTGATGCCAGAAAAATCCGCAACACACTGTACAACTTCTGTACCGTTCTGCCGCCGGAAAGAATTCTCGGTAGCCTGATTTGTCTGCAAAATGAGAATGATATTGAACATTTGCTGACAGCTTTCATCGGCACTCCGCTGGTTGCCGGAGACTTGAGAAAAATCTCTGGCGACAACTGTCAGGCGATTGCCGGAATCACCGCCACACTGAATTCACTGATCCAGGATAAACCGCTGAGCGAACTGTGTAAGTTGCGCGGTGATAAATACATCGGCAAAAAGGACTGGGATGGATTTGTCAGATATTCTCGCAACGGCAAAGGCATTGTCTGCCTGTTCAAAAACCACGCTACAGACGAAACGGTGACGGTGCGAATCCCTCAATTGCCGGGAGCCATGAAATTCCAGTTCCATGACGCCGAATCACAAGCTGACCTTGGAACCTGGACTGCAAAACAATTAAATGATGGAATTGTAGTGGACTGGCTGAAAGAAAAAGCTTGTCGCGCCGTTGCTTTTCGACCGGCAAAGTAAGCAAAATTACATAAATTTTGATTAAGAGCAATATCTTTTCCGTTTTTTGCGTTATATTATTCGAGTTTGGAACTGGATGTTGTAGCCATAAATTATTTGAACTTATAGAGATTTGTACAATGCAGAAGATAATGCTTAGCGGCAAGATACACACAGCCAGACTGACTTCATGTGAACTGGATTATGAAGGCAGCCTGGAAATTGATATTGACCTGATGGCGGTAGCGGGAATCCTGCCTTATGAGAAAATCCTGGTGGTAAACCGCAGAAACGGCGAAAGACTTGAAACTTACGCCATTCCGGGAACTCCCGGCAGTAAGGTGTTCTGTCTGAACGGCCCGGCGGCCCACAAAGGGAAAACCGGCGATACGGTGACAATTATGGCGTTTTCGGTGTGCACCGAAGCGGAAGCCGTTGCTATGAAGCCAAAAATTATTGTTCTGGATGAAGAAAATAATATTGTTGCGCGCAAAGGCGGCGCATAATTTTCGTTGGAAACGAGTTGGTTTTAGTGTTTTACACTTTACAACGGAGTAAACAGTGATAAAGTTTATCCGGAATCGCAGAGAAAAGGGTCAAATATTAAGCGAATATGCGGTAATGCTGGCAATGTGTGCAGTCATCGCAGTTACCTTAATGGTGTTGTTTTACTATTTTTCCCAGTACGGATGGCGATTGATTAATCTGGTCAGTATAGATTATCCATAAACAATATCCACAAATAAATGGAGGATAGAACATGAGCAAGAAAATGAAGAAACAGAGCGGACAGGCGGTAGTGGAATACATTATCATTATCGTCATCGTAGCCATTGCGGCGCTGGTAGTGCTGGGATCGTTCAGTGACAGACTGAGAACCATGATTGCCGGTGTTACAACCACCCTCGGCGGCACTGCTGATGTCAGCGAAAAATCTGTGGATATCGCCAAGAATCTGGATGAAAACGGTCTGGATACCAGCGGCAATTAAGCCGGTACGGATTCCCCGAAAATATCGCTGAATTTTTTTTCAGAAAGTTATTCTTGATGCCCCGTTATCACAACGGGGCGTTTCGTTTTATTTAATCTTGAGGCTTCAAACATGAAAAGCGCATTTGAACTGGCACTGGAACGTTCCGGCGGAACATTGAAAGAAATTGATTCCGGCATGAAGGAAAAACTGGCGGAAATCGACAACATTCGCAAGGCTAAACTCGCCGGAATGGAAATTGCTTATGAGGCAAAATTGAAGAAAGCCGCCTCAACTCAGGAAGTGGAACAAATCAAAGACGACATGGCGGTGGAACGCGCTTCCATTCTATCAAAAACTGAACGCGACAAACAAGCCGCGCGTAAGCAGTAACACTCTAAATATTATGGATAAAAAAACTTCTCACATTTATTTCGACAATGCCGCAGCGGCCATGCCCGATTCAAATGTGCTCAGTTTTTTCAGCAATGCCGCAGCCGATAATTTCGCCAATCAGGAAGCAACACACCAACTGGCTTATGATGTCCGGCAAAAGTTGCTCAATGCCGCAAAAATATTATCAAAAACGCTGACTGGACATGATGACCATCACGTCTTCTGGAGCAACTCCGGAACTGATGTTTTCAATACACTCTCTTCGGTTAAACAGTTCAGTCGGGGAAATATCGTCACGACAGAACTCGAACATCCCGCCCTGCTGGCGGCATTAAAACGGAGCGGCGCGGAACTCCGGCTGGCAAAAACTGAAAACGGACTGATTTCGCTTGCCTCGCTGACCGAATTGCTGGATGAAAAAACCGTGCTCATGGCAGTTCATCACGTTCAAAGCGAAACTGGAATAATTCAGCCGCTGGCCGAAATCGGGCGTATCGTCAAAGAAAACTCACCGCAGGCATTATTTATGTCAGACACCATTCAATCCGCCGGAAAACTGCCGTTGCCATGGCAGGAAGCGCAATTGGACATTATTCCCGTCTCCGGTCATAAACTTGGCGCTCCCGGCGGCGCCGCGCTGGTCATAAGAAAATATCTCACAGAATTAAATGCCTGCCTGAAATCCTGCCGTTCCGAACAATATCTTACCGGCCGGCCGGAACCGGCGCAAATGTTAACTCTGGCTTATGCAGTTGAAATTGCCGGGAAGCAAATGCAAGCATCCGCCGCCAAAGCCGCAGACATCAAAAAACATATTCGCGAAGAACTGGAAAAAATCTCTCTGCGGGGCGGCAAAAAAATCATCTTCACTTCTCCGCCGGAAAACAGTTCTCCATATATTCTGCATTTCCTCATTCCCGGCTATCAAGGAGCCGTGCTGGCAAGAATGTTGTCGGAACAAAATATTTATTTCTCTTCCGGCAGCGCCTGCCAGGCGGAAAGCAACAAACCGAGTCCGGCGTTGACCGCAATGGGATACGGCAAATCCGACGCTTACTCCGGCATCCGTTTGAGTTTCTGGCAGAACAACACTCTGGATCAAGCCAAACTCTTTGTCGATGCGTTTAAACAAGCGTTAAAAGATTACTAAAAAATATAACAGGCGATTTTTATGACCGAACAACCTGAAAAGAAACGCCGTGTCAGATACAGCGGAACTCATCCGCGGCGGTTTGAAGATAAATACAAGGAACTCAATCCGGATAAATACGCTTCTGATGTTCAGAAAGTGCTTGAAAGCGGCCGCACTCCAGCCGGAATGCACCGCCCGATATGTGTGGCGGAAATTATTGAAGCGCTGAATCCGCAACCTGGAGAAACCGGACTTGACGCCACGCTCGGATTCGGCGGACATGCCAAAGAGATTCTGGCGCATCTTGTTCCTGGCGGTCAACTGTTCGGAATAGATGTGGATCCGTTGGAACTGCCGCGCACCGAAGCCAGATTGCGCGGACTGGGGTTCGATGAAACTGTTTTGACGGTGAAAAAACTCAACTTTGCCGGAATTCTAAAATTGCTGCCGGAAACCGGCGGTGGATTCGATTTTATTCTGGCTGACCTCGGAGTTTCCTCAATGCAAATTGACAATCCGGAACGCGGATTCACTTTCAAAGTTGCAGGGCCGCTTGATCTTCGCCTCAATCCGGAACACGGCCAACCGGCCTCCGCATTGATTCAGACATTGACGGAAAATGCGCTCGAAAAAATTCTCCGGATTAATTCCGACGAACCTCATTCAAAAGAAATCGCCAGAATGATTTTTCAACGCCGCGCTGAAATTGCCACTACAATTGAGCTGGCCGATGTGGTGCGCGAAGCGCTCGAACCAGTAAAACTTGCTGACCCGGAAAAAGAAATAACCAAAACGACGCAACGGACTTTTCAGGCGTTGCGCATTGCGGTAAACGATGAGTTCAGCGCTCTCGACCAGTTGTTGCGGGTGCTGCCTTTCGCATTGAAACCCGGCGGACGAGTTGCTATTCTCGCCTTCCATTCCGGCGAAGACAGTCGTGTGAAGAAATCATTTGAGGAAGGTTTCAACACTGGCATCTATTCCGCTTACAGCGAATTCCCCATTCGAGCGACTGCTCAGGAAAGATATGACAATCCCCGCTCCAAATGCGCTTTGCTCCGCTACGCGGTCAAAGGTAATCTATAACTGCCTAAAATAATTTTTGCGGCGCGGACTTTATTTCCTCTGGCATCACACATGGCCTTTACGCGAGGAAGTTGAACCTCGCGTAAAAGCGCTTGATGCGGGAATGAGTAAATTTACTGTGAGTATTTTAGCGTTTTTGTTGCATGCGCGCACGTAATGCCTGCCGGATTGCAGTCATTTGTGCTCTGGTATTGGAATCCGTGCCTTCATATCTGCTTTTTGTCCTGGCGCTAGTATTTCTGTTGGCGCCGCGTGCCGCCTTATTGTTGCCGCCATTTGGATTATTGCTTTGTGCCGCCTGATTGTTGCCGGTATTATTGGCCGCGCGAGCTTTCTGCCGCGCTTTCATATCATCAATCATTTTATCCAACTCTTTATCCTGGTCTTCCTTGCTCATGGTAAAAAATTTGTTCATCCGTTCTTTCATGGTCGCCTGAAATGCCGGACGGATATTACTGCGTAATTTTTCCTGTTCTTCTTTGCTTAACTTGTTGTCACGGAATAGCTTGCGGCGATCTTCCCCAAATTGCTCAAGGTATGCCTTTTGATCATCAATGGACATTTTGGTGAATTTATCCGAGGCAACAAATTTTACCGCTTCTTTTTTGTCTTTCTTTACATCCGGCGGCGTAGTCCAGTTGATAGAAAATGCGACCACAGTAGCGCTGATGCAAACCACCAAGCCGATTGCGATTCCGGTAGCGACTTTCTTGTGTTCGGAAATTATTTCCTTAAAACTGCGTTTACTTTTACTTTTACTTTTTTTATTTTTATTCATCGTTGTTTTCATAATTTCACCTATTTTTTAAGCAGTTATTTACAGTTTAAGGCTCGCCAACATGACTGTCACCAAACAGATAATTTTTCGCGCCTATCGAAAATGGTTTCCCGTGAAAACATTCAAAATCGTTCATGATAACAGATGTTGAACGTTCCGCCCGTTGGAGCCCGCGACTTGAGATGGATTGATAATCGTATTCGTAGCTGGTTCCTTCTGATTCAAAAAAAGTTTTGCCGTTTTGCGCTGGAATGCTGCTGCCATATTGTTTGGCAATATCTTCCGGACAGGCAAAAACATTTTTATTGTCGTAATAAGCTTTCAACACCACCTGTATGGAATCCTGCTCAAAGCCTGGAATAAAGACGGTTGGTTTTCTCGCGGCAACCGGCATGGCTTTATAATCGCCGTAGTAACCTTTAATCATAATTCCGATTTGCCGTAAATTGTTTTTGCAGGCGGTGCTTCTGGCGGCCATTCTCGCCTTGTTCATGGCCGGAAGCAAAAGCGCTGCCAATACCGAAATAATCGATATTACCGTGAGCAATTCGATGAGGGTAAAAATTTTTACTGATGATTTTTTCATGGTTGTTTCCTGTTTTATTTTCCCGGAACTAGTCCACCAA
>JBAYVM010000054.1:0-10488 GCA_041674645.1 Victivallaceae bacterium
CTTGTTTTGTCAGGTGGAACCAAAGAGGAGGATTTAAAACATTCCGCGGTTCTGCCGGGAATGGTAGTCAATGATCTTGGCTGCCTGATTCAGTATTTATAGCCATAAAAAATGGAAACAATAGCCGGTCAAAAACGGCTATTGTTTCCAGACATCGCTGAAAATGAAACATTGTTCGTTTGACATATTTTCCACCTGCCGTTGCCGGTCTTCGTGGCAATTACCCAGACGGAGAATAAACTGCTTGCCGCGTTATTGAACTTCCTGCAAAGTCACATTATCAAACCAGGCAGTTCCGGACGCATTCCATAAGCGCAAACGGACATACCAAGTGGCATTTGGCGTTACTGGCGTGGTAAAAGTTTTTTCTATTAATTGCCAGTCATTAGTTCCTAAAGTTCCTGGGATTGGAGTGAACTGATTAGCGCCGCCAGCATATATTTGGACCAGAGCCCCGCTGTAGTTATCTGCCGGATTGGCTTTTACTACATTATCAGTTTTCATTCTTGCAGAAAAATAATAAGTTGTCGCCGGTTTTAAAGCCGCATAATTCTGCACTAACCTGGAGTCATCGGTTGGTGTTTGATTAGTGATTTTACATGAAGCATCGCCAAAAAATTTAGTGCCAATATCTCTAATCACACAACCATCGCCACTCATTGTCCAATTAGTCAGAGGTTCTCCTGCCGCCTCCATGCCTCCATTCAAAATAAAATTATGATTAAGCTCAACCAAGCTGGCATTGTCAAACCAGACGCAGCCGGTGGCTTTAGTCAAGCGTAGTCTGACATACCAATTGGTTCCGTTCTCCGGTGTGGTGAAAGTTTTTTCAATCAGTTCCCAACCATCACTTGAGCCGGCTTTCCCTGGCAAAGGAAAGAACAGATTACTGCCGGCATATAGTTGAACTAACACTCCATTATAATCGCTTGTTTCATCCCGTACTACGTTATCCATTTTAACCATTACGCTAAAACGGTAAACAGTATTTGGTTTCAATGCAGAAAACCCCTGACTTAAATAAGTATCTTGAGTAAGTGAATTATTGACTATTTTGCATGAAGCATCACCATTATATTTCTCCTCAATGTCTCTGGTTGCTGTGCCTGATATTTTTTGTCCCCAGTTGGCGATTGGGGAGCCGGAATTTTCCATACCTCCGTTCAACAGCAATTCAGGATAATTAACATTTACGAGCCTGTAGACTGCGGTTGAATGTGCTGGCAATAATACCTTTAGCTGATTGTTTGAAACTGGCGCAATAAAGGAATTGTCAAAATAGTTCCAGGCTTCAGTGGCAGTATAACCTGACAAGGTAAAAGTAACCAGAGAAGGTGATGCTGCCGGATTCATAACAATCATATAGCCTTCGTTCTGGCCATCGCGGGTATTGCAGAGTATTTCAGCATCAGAACAATTGACTGACCAGCTTGTCCAATTGGGCTGTTTCAAAATTGGTAACATGGAATCTATTTCATTGCGTAAATTTGGAATATCACTCCACCATGGACGATTTTCTGCTAATAAAGTTTCATCTTCATCTGCCGGACCATCAGTTAGACCATCCCCCCACCAGAAAATAGCTTTAGCGCCTTGAATCAGGGCATAATACACCCGCATTCTCATTCCGTAAGCGGTTTGCTCAACCCCATTAAGTTGAGCAGCAGATGCCGGGATATTCTGCTTTGTCAAATACTGCAAAACGTCAAATTTAAATCCTCCGGTCTCCATTGTTCCACCAGCGGAATGAACATAAGTGCCACATACATCACTCAATCTTTTACTAAATAACCGTTGCACTCCGCAATACCCGTTCAATACATAGACAGGATGATTGGCGTCACTATTTCTAATGGTATTGACCATATCAAACCAACAACTCCAATTAGTCCAATTATTTTCGTTATCCCAATCGTAACACAATAAAGTATCACTCCAATTACTGGCAATATAATTTATTTTATTTGCCAGCAATTCCATTGTCCAATAATCATCCGGCTTGGCATACTGCTGTAATCTCCATCCGGCACGCATCCCATTTGGGTTGAAGCTTGATACCGCATCTTGAGCCCATTGTAAATGTTCTGTAACCTGTAAGCTGAGAACAGTATTAAAGCCTTGAGTAGAGAGACTGTTGAAATTTTCCCTGTGATCCCAATTAACATATAACCCGAACGGGAAAAAATCTTTCCATTGTTCGTTTTCATAAACCTGCCAGTTTCCCAATTCATCAATTGTTACTTTAGAACCGCTAAATGTTTCTTTTGAATTTACCGGTGGCTGATCAAAAGAGATACCTTTTCCAAAATAAACGTCATCAATGAAAAAATCTGAGGTATACGCCGCTGATTCACGTTCTTCTATGACTACTTTAAATTTGACAATATTATAATCTGTGATTTTAACGACACAAACGGCTTCCTGCCATTCTCCCGTTGTTGACGTTGCAACAAAACCGGTAGAGTAGGAATATGTACGTTCCTCATTGGCGTCGTACATATGTAAACAAGCGTTGAGATAGACCGGTTCATGCTGGGTTTTTACATAAAATGAAATAGTATAAGGAGTATCATATTCAAAATTGTAAAATGTTTCTGATTTTACCTGGTGGCTCCATGAGCATTGTCCAGCCAAAAATTTTATGCATCCTGAACCATCGGCGGTATGGCCGCCGGAGCTTTGATATTCTGTGCTTGGATTCAAAGTCCAGCCAGCGCTGCCGTTAAACGTTGGATTGCTTAACAAGTTTGGATTAGTGCGCGGATACTTATGCGGCAAATTGATTGTTCCGGCATTGGCAAATTCCTGAAATACGAACATAACGACCAACAACATGCACAACGTCATTCCCTTCTTCCCTGATTCTGTCTTCATTCTCTCTCTCCATTTTTATATTTGGTATAGAATGCCGAAAAATCCAGACGGTCACTACTTGTGACCATTTCGAGTTCTGTGTGGAAAAGTAATCAATTTACGAGTAATCACAAAGCGCCGGAATGTTACAAATACTCTCCTTTCTATATTAAATGCCGGTGGTTTATTTTTGTACTTTTATTGCCAGCCGTCTGTCTAGAGTAACAAATCATTATTGTCACCTCTTCCATTATAGAAAAGATTAATATTGGGATTTATTTTACTTCACTGATTTTAACATCATCAAACCAGGCAGTTCCGGACGCATTGATAATATATAGCCGCAAATATGCTTTGCCTTTGATGTTTGAATTCTTCCCACTCGTAAATTCAGCGCTGCATTTTTCCCAGGGCATAGTGCCAGAATACCAGTTTTTGGGGAAGAAATGGTTTTTATCACTGAAAACGTTGAGACATACCCCACTGTTTTTTCCAAGTGGCTTAATGTCTTCAGTTTTTACATAACAAGTCAGCCGGTATTTAGTGTCCGGCTTCATTTCCGGGAGTAACTGCATTATACTAATCTTCCCGGTCTGGTTGGTCAGTTTCAGACTTTGTCCACCATTAATAAAAGTAGTTTTATCGAGCGAAAAAGACTGACCAGATTTGATGTCTTTCGTTTGCGGCCCATACCATTTGCCCAACATACGACCTTGCTGTGGCGCAGTAAAATCACCATTGTCAAGCATTGAAATTTCTTTGACTTCGCCAAAGAGCAAACTGCCAAAGTTTTGCAAATCATGAAAGCCATTGCGCAAAAAAGGGCTCCACGTGTAAAGCCTGATGTAACCATTGCCTTTATCCAGTATCCGGTTGCGATTAAAATTCGCAGGAAAACCTTCCGCTTTAAAACCCGGAAGGGTCTTTATCGGAATCGCAATTTCCGCCGTCCAGCGTCCAGCTCCCAGAGCAGTTTTTACTACAGCTTCACTGTTCCAGTTCCAGTTTCCTTCAGAATTGCCGGAACCGAGTTTTTCATTCTGCAAATCGCTGAGACTGCCGACAGCATTAACCAACAGTTGATAGTATTCTTTCCGGTCGCCGGAAGGATTGAGAAATATTTCAACGGAGCTGTCTTTCCAAATATCTTTGTTATCATTGTCGCGTTTTGCCGCAACAATATTCTTGATTTCCGGCTCTTCGCAATTAAAAGCAAAATATAGATAATTCTGGTCTTTCAATCCGTACACGATGGTTTTAACCGGCAGTTTGCCCGGCTTATATGGTGACAAGAATATTTCTGCGCTGTTCTTCCACGCTGGATCATCCAGTTTGCCATCCACGATTATCTTTTCACCGGCAGGAACATCTTTCACATTAAAAGTCAGGTCAGCAATTTCGCTCTTTTTTGACGAATAAGCCTGAGCGGTTCTAATTAATCCGTCATCCATAAAACTCTTCCGAATAAATTTTACCCGTTTCAAGGCTTGCGGGTCATTAGCTGACTGTTTTTCCGCCAGCTTAAACTGTGCAGACAAAAAAGCTATTTCTTCCGGCGAATAAATTTTATTCCACAGCTCATATTCTGAAGGAGCAATACAAATCGGACCAAGTGGCGTATCGGTTTGTTTCCCGGCAACTTTTTTCACCCATAAATCTTCAAGTCGTTCATAGATTTTTTGCATGGTGTCAGCCGCCGGACCAAACATCAAGCGATAATGTTCTTTCAACAAGGCATCAATGTCAGTTGAATTGTTCCAGGCTACTTTGCTGAACACGTAACAGTTCAGGTAACCGAAAATAAATTTATCCGTATCAGATTGCAGAAATGCTCCAAAAATATTTGGTTTTTGCCGTTTAAAATATGAACCGATACAGCGCGGAGTAATATTTGGAATGCCGGGCAAGTTAAGTCCGCCATACTTATCCACATAATTCCACAGCCAGACTTTTCCGCCGGTTTTCTTCACCCAGTCGATAATATCTTTATCATCTTTGGCTTGAAGTTCCGGCAACGATTCTTTCAGCGGACCGCGTACAGCCACCATCACCAATACATTATCAGGAATTTTTACATTCGGCTTCATCCGGTACGGCGGGTAGCCCATCATCGTTACATAACCTGGTACACCTTCATGTTTCAGACGATTTGCCGTTTCAACGACAAATTGCCAGACAAAATCAGAAGTCGCCTGATCGCCTTTGGAAAAGTGTTTCTGACATTCCGGACAGGAACATTTATAAAAGCTGTCCTGCGGCATGATGTTAAAATATCCAGCTTGTAAAGCGCTGGGGTCCCAGCAATAACCGAAACGGTCAGTTTTTACCCCGCGTTCTTCAGCGGTTTTGCCACTGAGATATGCTTTAGCGTCCTGAAAAATTTCCTCCCGGATTCCGCTGGACAAACACAATTGTCCAGGATGCGGCAACGCTGGATTGTTATGCCGCTGCCCGTTGCTCATCAAAGCAAAATATTCAGGATGACTTTTTCCGAAACGCGTCAAATAGCCTAATCGCGACAATCCGTGACAGTTCGGAATATATTTTGTCTCTTGTCGCGTCCGGTAATAATTCAGATTTTTTTCATGCAACCCGTCTTTAGGTTTGCCAGAATCATACCATTTGCCGCTCGCATATGAAGTTTTCCGGACAGTATAATCCGGACAATCAGTAATATCCATTGTTGGCACAGTCAGAATTTGGTGTTTTGGCACAACCGTTCCCAGTTCTCCCGGAAAGTAAAATCTAACTCCGGCAAAACGTTCCAGAAAATCATATACTCCGAACAGTGTTCCGCGTTCATATAACTGTGCCCAAACGCCACTATTAAGAGCTTTTTGCGGGTTGATTGTTTGGTCATCACGTCCGGCAATATAAATTCGTTTCCCGATAGACTTAATAATAAATCCGTCGCGTGGCAATGTTTTCGTTTCAATTCCGGCAGCGCGGGATAAGCTGTTGTCGCCAACAATAATCGCTATTTCATTCCCCGTCGGCTTGCTTTTCAACGGAATTTTTACTCCAGATGACTGCTGCAGAAAATTTTGTAATTCATCAGCCGCGAATCTTGCAGTCGGGCAGGAGTCATTTGGAACTACAATTTCGCACTGCGCCTGACCGCCTGCCGCCAGTTGTAACGGTTTATTGTCATTAAGTTTAACTACAGATTCTGCCGTTAAATTGCCGACGAATGCAGTTCCGATTATCACTATCACCGTTGCGTAATATACAACTTCTGACCGAAAAAAATTCATTCCAACTCCCTTATAAAATCTTAACTAACTATAATGAACTATTATTGTAATAAATATTTACTGCCTGTTCCGTAGAAATATTCTAATTTAACTTGAGATACATGAGAATCTGCCCATGTAACATTGACAAACTTCGTGTGACGGCAATCAATACTTTGCGTAACGTCTGCAGTTGTTTTAAAAGGAAAGGTATTTGTATTAAACGAAAGCGGCCAGCCCTCTCTTCCTACTCGAGTTGAAACACAATCAAACATAAAAGCAATACTTGATGGATTTTTCATAATTCCTTTTTTCATTACGCCAGCTCCAGTATAGTCGCGACGCAAATAATAATTTTGTCCGTAACTGGCATGTAACCACTGAGTCGTTGATACGGTAGGATTGAACATATTTTGCCGATAAGTATCGGCCGGACAAGTATAAATATTACCCTGTTGCTTTTTCTTTACGTCGGCAGCAACTATACGGCTGTAAGGTTCTAAATCCTTAAAAAATGTAACAGAGTCTGTAATTTGCCCCGGAAAATAGCCCATCCAATCGGCCTGATACATTGCGGCAAATTGCCCAATCTGCTTAAGATTGTTGGTGCAATATGTACTTTTAGCTTTATCTCTAGCTTTTGTCAGCGCTGGCAGCAACATAGCCGCAAGAATAGCTATGATCGCGATTACTACGAGGAGCTCGATGAGCGTGAACGGATTGCGACATTTTCTCTCTTTCATTTTACACCTTCCTATTTTTGATGGTTGACTATATGAAACGGCACCGTCGCCAGATTTGGCGCGATATCCGGATTTCCCAATCTTGCAAACAGAAATTTCAGCGCTGATTTAACCATGGCATGCCAATCACATGCAACAAATTTTACAAATTTATTATTAAGATGCTCAGAATGTTCCACGCCAACACTAATTATGCCCATATCTTCAGGATATTTGACAGCATAGGTATTAAGTGTTTCCATAACCCCTGGCAACATTCGTTCGCTGGCGACAAACACTGCATCAGGCGGTGTTTTTTTCAGCAACCTGCCCATTGCTCCCATCGCGGCAACTGAAGTTTCGTCATCACATCTTTCTACCAGAGCGTCTTCATAAGGAATTTTAAATTCATGCAGCGCTCGCATGTACCCTTGATGGATATTCATCAACCACTGATATGGAGGTCCATTAATTAATGCAATGCGTTTGTACCCTTCCTGCAACAGGCAGCGGACCGCCTGATAACTGTATTCAGTGCTGTCCGGATAAACGCGGTCAAACTGATTTTCAATCGGCGACGCATACATCAAGTGTCCCAATAACACGGTTGGAATGTTCAGTTGTTTTATTTTTTCGGCAATTTCCGGTGAAGTTAATCCGGTAATAATCAAACCATCGACCAGTTTCCTTCCTATTGCCGGAACTAATACTTTATCTATTTCATCTTCTCCTGAAATAGAAAAAATCATACTGTTAGACTTATACGCTTTAAGCTGTTGTTCAAGTTCCATAACTGAGATAGAATGCAACGGGTCAAGCCGGGTACGCCCGACCAGCACAAAACCTATAATCATATTCTCTAAACCAATTCGTGTACGTCTGCCGATAATTGTTCCACGGGTACTGTCTCTCGTCACCAGATTATCTTTTTCAAGCAGACCAATCGCCTTACGCAATGTAATTCTGTTAGCATTATAGTGCTCTGCGAGAGAGCGTTCGGCAGGCAAGCGATTCTCAGCGAAGTCATTACGTCTAATCCGATTACGTAAATCCCACGCTATTTGTTCATAAACAAATTTGGTCTCACTTTTTACCATCTTACTATCACTGTCTCCTATTGTATATACCAATTATATCCCAAGCTTAGGCCGTTGTCAATACCTGTTTCAAATTTATTCTTCAAAAATTAATGCTGCATGGCGAATAAAGTTGTTTATCTTGAAGATATTAACTCCGCTTTCAGTCAGGCAGTCAAGTACATATGGTTTGCTGTCCGGCATATAAACTATACATTGCTTCCCGGAAACAACAGTCGTACTAAGAGTTACTTTTACATCTTGCGGCTCTGGATTGGAAGCGTATGAGAATAACTGCACTGCAATTCTTTTATTTTCAATTTTTGCAATACTTACTCCAATTTTATTAGCACAATCAACCTTTAGTTGCCGTTCACCCAATAACTTGTCAACTGTTTCAATAATCATCTCTGGACGTGACAACCATGACGGAGAAATCATTGTTCCAGGTTCAGCTGACATCATGTTAATGAATGGCGCTCCCGGCAATCCACTTCCAGCAATAGTTCCAACTTGACCTTTTTCGTAATGGTTAAATACAACGCCATCAATATTATCATAACAACTTACACCAGAGAGATTATACAAAACAGAATCAAGTCTGGCCTGGCGATATTCATCAAAAAGTCCACAATTGACTCCCAATATCAATATCCTTCCTCCGCCTGCCACAAATTTACGCAGCAAATCGGCTTCCAGGTCGCTGAGCAAACGAACTTCCGGCAAAATAATTAACCGGTATTTTGAACTATCACTTGCAAGCGTTTCGGAAAACAGACAGGAATATGGAATGCCAGAGCTCATAAAAAGTTCTTCAATACCGTGTAATGCCGACTGGTGGCTGGCAAAGTCGAATATCAGGGAGTTGCGATGATACAACACTGCAATATTCGCAAGATTATGATACTCTCCAAATAACGGTAAAGTTCGGATATAATCCAGCGTTTTTTTCATATTGCTGTACACGGACGGCTGCTCAAAATACATTTTTAATTTATCTTCCGCCACCGAACAAAAGCGATCCGGAGTATTGCGCACTGCCCATACCGCACCAGTCGCTCCGCCAAAAACCACCGGTTCCAGCAATACCCGTTCTATTTCCTGCGGAAGCGGCATTCCTGGCTCAGGCTGAATACGGGTGGCATCAAATTCCGCATGCTTCCAGGAACCCGGGATAGCCGGAACACCTGCCGCATTACCTGCAATAAATCCATGGAAATTCCCTGAAATTTGACCAGACTTTTCTTCCGGAAAAAATTTATCCTCCAAATAAATCAGATCATTAACTGCCAGTATCCGGTAGAAATCCACGCCGCGCAGGGCATAATTCCGGCCGCGATATAATGCTGGATTACTGGCGAATAAACCATCAGGACTCAATGCCTCAAGATATTCCTTAAACTCAAGATGCAATTCGACATTACGTTTAAGATTAAATTCAATAAATGCCTGAGCAATTGGATCCGCCATTGTTCCGAGGTTTAATTCAAATGGAATTTCGATGTGTTCAAAATCCTGTAAATAAAGTTTTTCCAGCAAATCCCGGCGATGTATTTTCAAATATTCGGCAAACGCGGTACGACACAATTTGCATCCGCATGGATCAAGATAATTGTTATCAATCCAAATACCATCCGCTCTTCGGCTAATTGCATCAGCGACAATGGACTTGAAATATTGTTTAAAGCCGTCAGATGACTGACAGGCGGTTCGTCGCCAGTAACTGTATTGACGTCGTGTTCCGTTGAGCGCTTCCGCCATACCGTGCTTTCCGGTATATTCTCCTCCTGCAAAACATTCTGATATTGCAAATAAGGCAGACTGACAATACCGAACTCATGAAGCCAGCCGGTCATTCTTTCAAAATCTTTACGTTCAGCTGCTTCCGCCTCCAGGCTACCACCCAGAGAAAACGGCAATATGACTAAATTTACTCCCAGCCCGGCCAGTTTCTCTGCGGTTTCCCTGGACATTGCCCGGTCATACCACTGGTCAAACCATAAAGCATTGCCAGGTATTTCTCCGGCAAATTCACCGCCGCGCTTACGCAGCTTCGATATTCCCCACATCGGAACCCAAACGATGGGTTTAGCGCCAAAAAGTTTTTTAAGTTTGCTGTTCATTTTAATCTGTATCTAATCTCGTATTTATACCTACAGTTCCTGACGGGAGATTGGCCACTTCCTGATCGTAATTGCTCCAGTCAACTTTCCATGGTTTCTTACGCCGGAATGGTTTTTGCATTTTGTTTTTCAGCACGCCACGTGCTTCAAGACTTGCCAGACAAGCTCTCGTGCAACCTCCAGCGCCGCAAATAGCCTTACCTGAATTATACACCTTGGGCGGAGCATTATAAAATGGCGAAATAGAATTTGGCTTAAAGTTTTTTGAACCTTGAATATAATGACCTTCTTTGCCATCCGTGATTTCTTCCGCACCACGGAAAGCCACATCACAAGCATCGCAGTCTATTTTCCCCCATTCCACAGTATGCCCATCTATTTCAATGCTTACTTTTTCAGTACTGCTAATAGCGTTCCCCGGACAGTATTTCACGCATGCCATACATTTATTGCACAATTGCGGACCATCATAAATCGGATC
>JBAYVM010000055.1:0-10207 GCA_041674645.1 Victivallaceae bacterium
GCATCGGTGTGAATATGGTAGTTGAGCTTTGCCAATTCACGTTTTGCCGACCACCCCAATTGCTTTTGTTCTTCTTCTTTCAGACGTTGGAATTCTTTAATCAGATAAAATTTGAATTCGGCGCTCAGCCACGATGCAAACTCAAAAGCAATATCGCGATGTGCAAATGTACCTCCATAGCGACCCGTTTTTGATACAATGCCCTTGGCATTTGTTGTTTCAATCCAACGTTTGGGCGTTAAAGCAAAACTGTTTGAACCTGCTATATTTTTAATTCCATCGAATTCGATGGAATTAAAATCCGGATTATTGAACTGCTCCCAAAGGCCAATGAACTCAATGGTACTGCGGTTTCGCATCCAGTTTTGCAGAATATAATCGCTTCTTTCTGCATCTTTGAAACGGGCAATGTCGGTTAAACTGATGTACTCGTTTTCTTTTTCAGAATAAATCAGTATTTCAGTTCCATGTACATCAATTGTTTTGCTCTTTGTCATGATGGTAACATTTTTCTTTTTTTTAACCTCTCGAATTCGAGGAGTTTAGATTTTAAATGTGGCGAATTAAGCTTAATTAAAACCAAATTGGTCGATTTCGAACCTCTTATTTTTTCTTGTTCATCCTCAATCTCCTCTTTTACCGCCTCCACAAATTCAATTTCCCAAAACATCAGACAACTTTACTGCCGTTCACACTTGCGTTAAATTAACGGGATAATATACGCAAAAGGCTGGCGAAAAGCAATTATCTTTCCGTGCATTCCGCAAAACATGAACAAAAAGGCAACGTTGTTTCATCGCATTTTGCCGATGGTGTTTTCGGTTGGTTGAAATGGTAGCCAACTCGCAACTTCGCAATAACGGGTTGGCTGAATTGGAAAACGGAGATAAGCTGACACTTTACGGGAAATAAAGCCGCCCATGATTGTTCGCAAAAGAGCACAAGAAAATAAAATATATTATTTTTAACTGCAATATTTTGAGGCAGACGCAAATGGAGTTATTTGCGGTAAATTGCGATATTCTGTTCAAAGGGCAGGTTGTTTTCGGTAGATAAATGGATAATCATCGTCATTTTATATTGTTTTTCGCCCGGCTGGTCGCTGGCGGTTTTTATCAGCGGATTAATAATTTTTACATATTTCAGCCGGAGGCAGTTATTGCCCTGGGTTAGAATAATTTTTGCCGCCGGTAACAGTTCATGATTGTCAACCAGCAGGGAAAATATAAGGACTTGATTACAGTTTGAGCTGATTTTCACTACCGGCGTGATGACTGCGATTTTTCCAGCCTGATCCAGCTCGATATCGTATGTAAGGTCTTCGATTTTCATATTGTCATTCGAAAAAAGCATTTAAAATCCCTGAATGAATGGTTGTAATCGGTGGAATATATTGCTATCCGGCGACTATTTCAATCTGCGGACTACTGAAAGGCGGTACTAAAGATTGGTGTCCGGTTTAAGTTTGCGATTTTTGACGGGCATTGCTTGAATATTTTTAAAAGCAGTGTAAATTCAGTCTTTCACATTGTAAATGTAACGCGCAGGATTAAATATTTCGTAACATTGTCCTGTTTAATATTAAAAACCTTATTGTAAAAGGGAAGATAATGAAAAGAACTTTTCAGCCGTCTAACAGAAGAAGAAGTCGCAGACTGGGTTTTATGGCAAGAATGGCAACGCCAGGAGGCAGAAACGTGCTTAAAAGACGTCGTTTAAAAGGTCGTGCCAAGCTTTCAGCCTGATTTGTGATTGTTGCAGTTTCGGCTGCAACATGAATGTTGTTTCTATTTTTTGGACGATTCCGTGCGGAATAATTAAACTTTGAGCAGTAACTGGTGCATTGAAAAAAACATTGCAAACATCCGACAAGCTATGCTTAAAGTCAGAGTTTGATTACGTTCGCAAAAACGGAATCAAATATGTCGGGAATTGTCTGTTGCTTGTTTCAGCTCCGTCCCCGGATGGAAAACTGCGTAGCGGTGTTATATGTGGGAAAAAGTACAGCAACAGAGCCGTGAAGAGAAACCGTGCCAGAAGACTGTTGTGGGAATCTTTCCGGCTTCTGAAAGAACAGATAAGTCCGAGTCATCTGATATTGATTCCGCGCTTGCGGATGGCAGTTTTGAAACAACCGGAAGTTCAACGACAGATGAATTTGTTGTTGGGAAAAGCCGGCTTGCTGCCAGATGGACGCAAGTCTTGAATCCCGCCTGGTGGGCGGTTCTGATGCTTCGGATTTACCGTTATGTAATTTCTCCGTGGTTGCCGTTATGTTGCCGATTCACTCCGACATGTTCCCAGTATTCCATGGAAGCATTTCAGCGTTATGGTTTTTTTAAAGGTGTCTGGTTGACAACATGGCGGCTATTGCGCTGCCAGCCGTTTTGTCATGGTGGTTATGATCCCGTACCGCACCTGAACGACAGAATCAATCAAGAGAGGATTGAATAGTGAAATTTGATAAAGAGATGATAATAGCTCTGATAGTTTGCGCAATAGTGCTTATGGGCTGGAATCCGTTTTGTAAAATGATGGGTTGGTTGCCGGAAGCTGCACCTGCGCAAATCGCGGGAACTGCACAACAACCTGCGCCTGTTCAAACTGAAAATACCGCAACCGGCAACGCCGGGCTGCCGGTTGTAAAAAATGTTACGGCTCAATCGAAGGCCGTTGTTCCTGAAAAATCTGTTGCTCCGATGTTGCTGAATATTCCTCCGCAATCTATTTCCAACAAATTTATGACGCAGGAGTTCGCTCCGGCAGAAGGCATACTCAAATCAGTTACACTGGAAAATTATTTTAACTCCGCCAAAACCAGCAAACTGGTTTTAGACAAAAATATTTCTCCCGGCGCCTTGGGCGTTTTTGCCGATTCGGCGTGGACCGTGCTGGAAGTTGTTGACAACAGCAAGACCGAAAGCAATATTTACACTTTAGTCAGAAAAATTGCCGATGTCAAGGGGCGGAATTTCCTGCTTACCCAGACGTGGAAAATAACTGACGAATATTCTACCAGTTACCAGTTACGGTTTAAAAACGTCGATAAAGTTGCGATTCAGTTCGGCTCAGTTTCTGTTGTCGGCGGCGGTCTTCAGCCATTCGCGGTGCTGTCCGGAGACAATATCCGGCAGGAAACACACAATGTGGATTTTATAACTGTCGATGGAAAATTTTATGATATAAAGGCGGATGTCGACAGTGATGTTGATTTCAACCTGAACCCCGGTTTGAACATTCTCTGGGCCGGAATAAGCAATAAATATTTTACCACAATTCTTCTTCCGGAAAAACCGTGCCGGCTGTTTCAGAAGCGCGAACGGTTTAACGAAACCTCTTCCAATGGCAAGAGTGTTGATTATTATACTGCGGCGATTGGCGGACGATACGACAATGTGATTGTTGAACCCGGCCAAGAAGTAGTTTTTAACTTGAAATATTATGCCGGCCCCAAGATTATTACTGAACTTAAAAAATTCGACCCGTCAACGGCTAAAATTATGCACCTGGCCTGGGGACCGCTGGATTGGCTGGCGAGAATATTGCTTAGCTCGTTAGTATTTCTGAAATCATTTTGCGGCTCTTACGGCTGGAGTATTGTCATTCTCACGATTATCGTAAGATTGTTGTTCTGGCCGATTACTCAGAAAGCCAACGGCTCGATGAAAAAAATGCAGAAACTACAGCCTAAGATTAAGGAAATCAAAGAAAAATACAAGAGCGATCCGCAGATTATGAATTCTAAAGTGATGGCTTTGTATAAAGAGGAAAAAGTCAATCCCGTGGGCGGCTGCCTGCCGATATTGCTCCAAATACCAGTATTCTTTGCGCTTTATGCCACCCTTGACGGCGCTGTTGAGTTGCGTCAAGTGCCGTTTTTGTGGGCTGCCGATTTGGCGCAACCTGATACTGTTGCGATTCTTTTCGGCGTGCCATTGAATCCGTTGGTTTTGGCTATGACTGGACTGATGGTGGTGCAGCAAAAATTGCAACCAGCTGCGATGGATCCGATGCAACAGAAAATGATGATGATGATGCCGGTTGTAATGTTGTTTTTCCTTTACTCTCTGCCGGCTGGACTCACCCTTTACTGGACAGTCAGTCAGGTGTTCAGCATTATCCAGTTGCTAGTGCAGAAAAATGCCGGAAAAAATGAAACTAATCAACAATTAAAAACAGTTTAAACACGCTTAACTCATAAGGAGAACCTGAAATGGTAGATGTAAACAAAATGGAAGAACAGAAAGCTAAAACATCCAAAACGCTTGCTACAATGCTTGATTACCTTGGCTTGGATGCCGCGCTGAAAACAGAAGACAAAGGGGCAAAAATCTTCATAAAAATTGCCTCTGAAGATGCCGGTCGTATTATCGGCCGCAAGGGACAGACGCTGGAAAGTCTCCAGTTAATCTTAAATCGTATGATGTTCAATGCTGATCATGATTGCCCGAGAATTTTATTGGACATTGATGGCTATTCCAGAAAAGAACGTGAACCCCGGCGCGAAAGCGAAGGCGGTCGCGGCGATGGTGGCGGCAGACGGCACGAGGACAGACGGTCAAGCGAAACCGAAGAACTGTTGGAACAGCAGGCACGGGATGCCGCTATAGAAGTCAAACGGTGGGGCGAGTCAATTGTGTTGCCCAAAATGAATTCTCATGAGCGTCGCATTATCCACATTACTTTGCAGGATGATCCGGAAATTATCACTGAAAGTGAAGGCGAAGGTTCATTGAAAAAAGTAGTGATATCTTTAAAGAAATAATCATTGCCAAGTTGTAATTTCAGCAAAATACACTAATGTAAAGGTCTTGTCGAAATGACAAGACCAGTTTTAATTCGGAGCGTGGCTCAGCCTGGCTAGAGCGCTGCGTTCGGGACGCAGAAGTCGGAGGTTCAAATCCTCTCGCTCCGACCATTTTCCCCGCTAAATTTTTCTTCGATATTTGCCTGCTATGTTGAGCTACTTGGGCAGACTTTTAGTGTTTTCGTACCGTATAACATTGATTGCCCGTTTACTTTGTTTTTTACTTCAACGGTTAATAATTTTTATTCGGCTGCAATCCGGTTTTTTCGTTAGTTTCTTTATCCGGTAAAATTGGTCAATGCCTGGAGAGTCAGGTCTTTATGCAAACGCAAAAACGGCCATTCAATCAGACACATTTACCGAGCTCTGGGCTTCACGTTTTTTTTATATCTGGCTGTTTCTCGATGCGGCCGAGCAGCCGGAGGAGACCGTCGAGAATAGTCAGCGGATGCGGCGGACAACCGGGAATGTAGAGGTCTATCGGAACAATATTTCCGGCGCCGTTGTTAACCTGTTCATGGTTAATGTAAGGACCGCCGTTAATCGCGCAGGCGCCGACAACAATAACAATTTTTGGAGCGGCGACTGCGTTATAAGCTTTTTTCAGGGCGAGTTCCATATTTTTTGTTACGGGACCGGTAATCAGCAAGCCGTCAGCGTGGCGCGGGGAGGCGACAAACTGAATGCCGAACCGTCCCAAATCCCAGCCAACAGTATTTAGAACGTTGACGTCGGCTTCACAGGCGTTACAGCCGCCGGCGCAAATCTGACGAAGTTTCAGAGAGCGTCCGAAGATTTTCTTCATTTTCGCATCGAGTTCTGCGGCGAGATTCAGAGTTTGTTTTTCCTGGTCAACAAGTAAATCCTGACGTTTTCTGACGGACAGCCGGTAATCGCCGGAGAAGGTGATGGCGTGTTGCGGGCAGGCATTGGCGCAGTCGGTGCAGAAAAGACATTTCCCGAGGTCAATGCGAATTTTTTCATCTTTAGTAATTGCTCCAACCGGGCAGGCGTCAACGCAAGCGCGGCAGTTGTTCTGGCATTTGGTCGCGTCAATAGCGGGAAGGCCGCGCAACCGGTCGGGCAACGCTGGTGGCGGCGCGGCGGGATATTTAATTGTGCGATGCTTTTGTTGCAGTCTGGCAAGAATTACTTTCAACATAATTTATTCCTGATAATTACGCTTCACAGGTCATGTCCGCAATAAGACAGATTGAAGCTTTTGTTGCAAATCGGAAAATCGGAAATACCCTGTCCGCGCAATGCGTAAGCCAGTCCCATCCAATTATGGAACGACGGGTCAACAATTTTATAACGGCTGAAATGTCCTTCCGCGTCGGTAATTGCCACATGGCAAACTTCACCACGCCAGCCTTCATTCAAGGCAACGGCGAGGCAGTTTGGCGAAATTGCGCCGGGCTTGACAATGGGTTCACCGGCAGGGATGGCGTGCAACTGGTCGCGAATAAATTCTATTGACCGTTGAATTTCCAGCCAGCGAACATAAGCGCGGGAAAAGACATCGCCGTTTTCACAAGCCGACACCGGAATATGAGCAAAACGATAAATTCCGGCGGGCTGATCGCGCCGAATATCACGATCCAGACCGGAAGCGCGCGCCGCCGGACCGACGATTCCCAGCTCAAGAGCAATATTTTTTGGCAAAATGCCAATATCTTCAAATCTTGCCATCACTGACGTGGTATCCCAAAGCAGATTGATGGCGACGGAGGTATCTTTCTCGAACATATCGAGGCGTTTCAGCAGTTCAGCAATACGGGATTCATCAACATCAAATCCAACTCCGCCGGGCCGGACCATTCCTCGTCCGAAACGGCTTCCGCAAAGCAAGGCGGTCATATTGAGAAAATCTCCGCGGATACGTCCGCAAAAACTGGCGGTCGGCAGAAATCCAACATCATTGGCCAGCGCACCCAAATCACCGACATGATTGGCGAGACGTTCCAGTTCCAACGCAATGCCGCGCAAAGTCTGAGCTCGCGCACTCTTCTGACAATGCGCCAACGCTTCAAGCGTTTGACAATAAGCGGTGGCATGAGCAATAGTTGCGTCGCCGGATAAAGTTTCAGCGTAATGAATTGAGCGCGAATTCGGGCCGCCAATCATCGCCTGTTCGACGCCGCGATGCTGATACCCCAGAGCAATTTCCAGGTGGAAAACTTCTTCGCCGTGACATTGAAAACGAAAATGACCAGGTTCAATAACCCCGGCATGCACCGGTCCGACCGCGACTTCATGCACTTCTTCGCCTTTAACCTGGAAAAAATCGCCAACTCCCGGAAGAATTTCCTGATCAGCCGGACGATTCCAGGCATCGCGCCCAGTCCAGGAATGGTGATAACGCACCGGTTTAAGCCGCGGATGTCCGACCGGGGTCAAACCGAACTGTTCGGCAATTTCGCATTCAAACAGATGCACTTGCTGGCAGAGCGGAGTGATGGAACGGAATTCGCCACCGGTGATTTCTGTCCGTCCGACGCGCAGACTGTTCTGTTCATCATCGGCCAAAATTATGTAAATTTCAGTCACATCAGTATTTTTGGACGCGGCGCCGAACATTGCCGACACTCGCTGTCCGCGTCCGACTCCGGCAATAATTTCTTGTTCAAACTGATCAAAAGTCAGAGTCGGAATATTTTCCAGCGGCACCGCCATACCATTGGTAAAAACGGTTAAACTTGAAGCTTTTTTAATCATTGTTTTACCTCCAGATAGCTGGCTGCGTCACGCAACAGTGTATTCAATGAATCCGGGATATAAAGGCCGGTAAGCAAAACCAGCGCCATAAAAATCAAAACTGGAGCTATCGTAAAAAATCCGTCGCGATACGGCGTATTGCGCACTTCTTCCGGAACTTTTCCCTGCACGACTTTCAATACCGTCGCTCCCATGCCGATAAACACTACCAGCAGGAAGAAAAGAAACATTCCGCCGGGAAAAAACTGTTTGGAACTAAACGCGCCGTTAAGAATGGAAAATTCGCTGACAAACGGCCCGAACGGCGGCGAACCGGTAATCGCCAGAAAACCGGCGAGAAACAGTGTTCCAGACAGCGGCAGTCGCCGCATTGCTCCGCGCACCAAATCTGTGCTTTTGCTGCCGTAAGCCCGGTGGATATTACCGGCGGAAAGGAACAGCACTCCTTTCGTCATGGCATTGGTTACAATGTGAAGCATCGTTCCGAACAGCGCGGGAGCTCCGAGACCAAGTCCCAGCGCGAGAATTCCCATGTGTTCCACACTCGAATAGGCGAGCATTCGTTTAAAGTCCCGTTGGCCGACCATGAACAGACCGGCAACCGCCATGGAGAACAATCCCATGAACAGCAATAATTTTGAAGTATAAACATTCTCACCGGCGGCAGCGCAGATGTGATAAATCCGCATAACCGCCAGAAACGCGCAACTGGTAACACAGCTGGCAAAAATTGCGCCCACCACGCCCGGCGCTTCGCCGTAAGCGTCAGGTTTCCAGGTATGCATCGGCGCCAGTCCCATTTTTGTTCCATAACCCACAAGCAACAGAATAAACGCGGCGCGCAACCATGTTTTTGACATCAGCGGCGCATTTTTCAACAGACTGTCAAACGAGAGCGAGGGTTCCATTCCGGCGTGCAGCGAAGCATAAGCCAGGAAAAAAGTTCCCAACAGCGCCAGCGCAATTCCGACGGAACATATTAGCATGTATTTCCAGGTGGCCTCAATACTGCGCGAGGTATGGTTGAAATAAATCAGCGGCGCGGTTACGAGTGTGGTTGCCTCCACCGCTACCCACATCAGCCCCATGTGATGCGACCAGATTACCAGGCTCATAATCCCCAACAGCGCCAGCAGACAGGCGCAAAATACGCGATTGGAACGTTCCTGCCGCGCCTTGAGATAACCCACCGTATAAAATGAGCACAAAAAGAAAAATATACTGATAACCAGTAATACGATTTTACCAAGCGGGTCAAGCGCCAGCCAGGAGGTGCAAACCGTCAAGTCAGGTCTGGACAGAACAAAAAACGTCATAATCAAATGTCCGGTCGCGGTCACCGGAAGCAGCCACGGACGCAGCCGGTTTGAGGGAAACGCGGCGGCAATTGCAGCCATTACGAGTGGAGAAAGGATTAAAAAGAATGCCATAGTTTACTCCTTAAGCGAAGTCAACTGGCGTGTATCCATTGAAGAAAACGCCCGGTTGATGTGATTGACGATTATACAAATTACAAAAATAGCCACAAACAAGTCCAGCAGCACGCCCATTTCCACCACGAATGGCATTGCTTCAACCAGCAACATCCCGAAGATGAAAATACCGTTTTCCAAAATCAGATAGCCGACTACCTGGCTGAGCGCTTTGAACCTGGTAATCAAAATAATGAACCCGACCAGAATCGTCGCAATAGATGTTGGCACAAACAAAGCATATTCATGGCCGCTGCTCAAAGGCAGGTGATTGGCAAACAACAGCGAACCGGCGGTTACCAGCGCACCAAGAATTATTGACGGCAACAGGCCAATCAACGGTTCCACTTCGCGCTTGATTTGAGCATCGCGCAACGCACGAAGCATGATTACAGGAATAATAATGCCTTTGAGAATGATGGCGGATAGCGCTGTCAAAATAATCGCGACCGACAGATGTCCGTGCAACAGTAAAGGCAGCATTCCCAGCAACACGCCCTGCATTGCCACCGTTCGGATAACCGCGAGAATACGGCTGTTGCCCAACGCAAATAAATTGAGCATCAAAACAATTACGAGAACTGCATCAATCATACTACTATTCATCAATATTACCTCACTAATAAAATAAAGCTAAATCCGCATAAAAGTAGCGCCCCAACCAGCAAATATGGCACATGGCGCATCTGAAGACGCGCCATTACTGATTCCACAATGCCGATTACAACCGATAACCCGAACATTTCCAGCACAAACAACACGCCATCCTGCCACAGATTGCCTGTTTGAAACGGTACAATCACATGCAACAACACCGCGCCAAGAATGAACATTTTCAACGCGGCGGAATATAAAATTACCCCGAACAGCGGCCCGCTATGGTCAAGCACCATGACTTCATGAATCATCGTCAATTCCAGATGCGTGTTGGGGTCGTCAACCGGAATCCGGCAAGTTTCCGCCAGCAATATAATAAACAGACCGATTGCAACCAGAATCAACGGAGCGGCAACTGCCACGGAAAATCCCATGGCCGCACCGTGCAGCATATTGTTCAATGTTAACGAGCCGGACAGTTTTGCCAGCACCAGCAACGCAAAAAACAACGCAGGTTCTGAAAGACAGGCAAATGTCACCTCACGCGCTGAACCCATTCCTTCAAAAGCCGAACCGGTATCCAAAGCGGCGGCAGTGGTAAAAAACCGTGCCA
>JBAYVM010000056.1:0-10205 GCA_041674645.1 Victivallaceae bacterium
CAGACCTTCGGAATGTATGCATACTCTTACTATATGATGCCGCCGCGCAAAACCCACGTCGACAAACATGTCAAGATCATGCATGTTTTAAATAGCACCGGAATACTTTACTACTCGGCCAAACAGCGTGATGTCTATCTGAATCAGATGTTAATTCCATGGAAGAAAATGGTAGACAAACTGTACTTCTATTGCGGCCCTGAGGGGATGGGCAGTCTTGACTTGCCAGTTATGCAAAAAGATTCGATTAAATATCTTTTTGCCGACTTAAATAAGGTTCCGGTTTCAGGCATGACCAATGATATAGGCAAAATAGTTGACTCTAGTGGCCTGAATCTTTACTTGTACCATAAGATGGCATGGAATCCCGGCAGAGATATTGAGCCACTCTATGCTGACGCACTTAATAAATGCTATGGCGAGAAAGCCGCTCCATATGTCCGTGAATATTTTGCCAATCTTGAGAAACGCATGGCCGCCTTTGCTGATTCGATCGAAGTGGATATTGCTCTGGGCGCCGCCAAACGTTTTCCGGGGGTGTTAATAAAAGTTTACCCCGGCCTGTATGAAGAGTCTATGCCGTTGCTGAAAAAAGCCATGGAGCAACCTGCGGATAAAAAACAGAAATACCGTTTGCAGATGATTATTGATAATCTTGAATATTGCCATGATACAGTGGAGTTGTATGCGTTAGCGCAAAAAGTATTGACCGCCCCGAACAAAAAAGATGTCTTGGCAGGACTTGCCCTGTCGGAAAAACGCCGTGCCTATGTTCAGCGCTTGACTAAAGAGGGAAGATTGACCTCAGACAATTATGAGCGCACAGAACGTAATTCTTTACCGTTTTTCAATCCAACAGTCTGGAAAGGTTTTCTGCAGCAGGCCGATGGCGGAGTCAAGAAAGTCGCCGTGATATATTTAAAAGAAGGTAAGAGTCCGAAGATTGATGGCGCGCTTAACGATCCATGCTGGGCGGGAATTAAGCCTGTTGACGCGGATGTGGACAAGAATTCAGGCGAGAAAGTTGACGTCAAAACAACCGTTAAACTAGCCTATGACAGTAAGTATTTCTATGTCAGTGTTTATTGTGAAGAACCTTTGATGAATAAAGTTAAAGATTCTTGTAAAACTCATGATGGTCCAGTCTTTGATGAAAATGATGTTGAACTATTTTTTGATTCAGCAAACTCCAAGCGGGATTATAAACAGATAGTTGTTAATTCACTGGGGACCGTTATGGATATTGAAGTCATAAAAGATAAGGCTAATAAGGCTAATATTGACTGGAATTCCGATGCGGTTGTCGCAACCCAAAAAAGTAATGACGGATGGACCGTTGAAATGCGTATCCCATTGAGCAGTTTAAAAAACAAAATGCCGCGACTGGGTGAAATCTGGGGATTTAACGTCTGCCGGGTTCGGAAGACCGTTAAAAATGATCAATATACGTGCTGGAGCGCTACTTTCGGCGGGTTTGGAAACCCGGAACGTTTTGGCGTAATAATTTTTAAATAACTTTTATAATTTGCATTTTTTGCACCACAGTCCAGAACCTGGACTGTGCAAAATTTGCTTATCTTGAAGCTGACACTCGGATGGATTTTGCGAATAAGAATTATAAAAGCAGTCAGGAGATGTTCGAGGAGGGCCTTCCGGGCAAAACAATGTTCCGGGTCAGCTGGATCAATACATATTCTTAAATCAATATTTAATTAAAGGAAATTCAAACAATGCGTAAAGTAAAAACAGGCATAGTTGGAGCAGGCGGACAGCGTTGCTGCTTTCATGGCGGATGCGTCTTCGCCGAAACTGATAATGTGATAATCAAAGCGATCTGCGATAATCGTCCTGAACGGCTCGCGTATGCGAAGGAAATGTATTCAAAATACCTGGGTTACGAAGTTGAAACCTATCTTGACTACAATGAAATGTACGCGAAAGCCGATCTCGAAGCGGTATATGTTTCAGGTCCCAATAATCTGCATATGGAAATGAGTGTTGCCGCACTTACCGCCGGACTCCACGTCCTCTGTGAAAAACCGATGGAGATTAGTCTTGAACGAGCTGACGCGATTAGCGATGCGGCGAAGCGCAGCGGCAAACTTCTTGGTCTCGGAATGCAGATGCATTACCGTCGTCGCTATCTGAAAATCGGCGAGCTTGTTGAGCAGGGACTGATTGGTAATGTGGTCCAGTCATGGTGTTCCGAATACCGTCATCCATATATTGCAATGAAAGACTGGGTCTGGGATTCATCCCTGTCCGGCGGCGCTATTCACGAAAAAAACTGCCACCACTACGATGTTATGGATATCTGGGTCAAAAGCAAGCCCACCACGGTCTATGCTTCCGGGAATATTATGAAACACCACACGCCCCATGGCATTAAAAGTGATATCGTTGATAACGCCTTTATCATTAATGACTACGAGAACGGCTCCCGGGCTATGGTCAGTATTAATTTCATGGGCACCAATGAACAGGGACACACTCGTGAATTCGGCGTAATCGGCACTGACGGGGCAATCACTTTTAACGACACTGACAAAGAAGTCCTGCATGTCAGCCTTAATAACGGCGATAAATATGACTTGAACATCCCGGGGGATGTGCGCGGCGGCATATGGCAGGATTTTATTGACTGTGTCCTGGACGGCAAACGGCAGCCTTTGGTCACGCCTGAAATGGGGAGAAACAGCCTGTTGGTTCCGATGGCGGCTGAATTATCCATAAAAGAAAAGCGCATTGTCAACGTCAATGAATTAAAATAATATGAAGTACAAGGGAAAACTGCTTGACGGAAAATATGTCATGCTTGAAGTTTCCGGTCAGAAAATTTCTAAAGTTACTGAAATTCCTGCTGATGAAACCTTGCCGATGCTTTTCCCGCCGCTGGTCGATCTGCAGCAGAACGGAGCGCTGGGAACGTATTTTACCAATTTTTGTAATGAAGACCCGGAAAACTTGAATAAGGTCGCGGACTTTCTCCGCAAGCATGGCGTAGGACGAGTCCAGTTGACCACAACGACCGCTTCAATTAATTCACTGAAAAAATCACTGTCTGCGATTGATAAAAAGTTATCAGCGGAACCGGAACTCGAATCGCTGTTTTATGGAATTTTCCATGAAGGCGTATTCATTTCACCACGGGACGGCTGGCGCGGAGCTCATCCGGCGGAACATATTTTGTTTCCTGATTATGCAATGTTCGAAAGATTGAACGACGCGTCCGGCAACAGAATCAAAACAGTGAATGTCGCGCCGGAAGAACCAGGCGGACTGGCATTTATCTCAAAGGCTGTCTCACACGGATTCACCGTTGCTATAGGCCACTGTTGCCCTGATAATAAAGTAGTCAAAGAAGCCGTAAAGCTGGGAGCTTCATTAGTGACGCATTTTGCAAATGGCGCGGCGCCTAATATCCACCGCTTTAAAAACCCGTTTTGGAGTTTTCTAGACGAACCTGATTTGAAGTTAGGACTTATTTGTGACGGATTTCACCTGCCGCCGGAAGTTGTCGGCACCGCGTTCAAATGCAAAGGAACAGAAAACTGTTTTGTCGTTTCAGATGCGAGTGGTTATTCCGGCTATCCTCCCGGATTATATGAACGAGACAATAATCGTTCTTTTGAGATCAGAGCAGACGGGCTGTTGCATCTGGCCGGACAAGAAATCCTGATGGGGGCCTGGTTCCAGCTTGACCGCGGAGTCGAATTTCTGGTTAAACAGCTCAACATGCCCCTGACGGACGCCTGGCGGCAGTGCAGTGAGATTCCGGCTAAGATTGCCGGAATAAAACTTCCCGTAATGCAAGCCGGAGAAAATGCTGATTTTGTTCTTGCAAGCTGGGATGACGGGCTGGTAATCGAACAGACAGTGTTCAATGGAAAGCAATATTTAGACTCTCCATACAGGCCCGATTCCACGCCGATGTTCAAACCAAAGTCAAAAGCAGGATGCTCGAACCATGAAAAACTTATCTGACATAGCCTAAAGAGCCAGCCAGTTTCTGGCAAATAATGATTCTGCTGTAGCCGCGTCTCTTTTGCCGGAACTTAATAGTTTTGACGGGATTGAACCCGCTTACGCCGGCTCCGTACAGTCCGAAAACAGGGCTTGTGTCTGACCGCCGGTGTCATTTCTCCTTTCTAACTCACGCAATTCACTAAAATGCTTCTAAAGGTATAGTACAAAACTTTAGCTTTTGTGTTTACGCGCGAGTTCAGTTTGCAGTTTGTCGAGTTTCGCTTTCTGGCGGACATTTTGAATTTCGGAATCAGCGACTTCAACAATTCGAAAGCCCAGACGCTGTCTACTGAATTATTTTTGCAATGGGCTAAATATTCAAGACAAATTATTGAGACTTTTTCTTAATTTCAATAACATCTTCAGGAATTGAAAGATTACCTTGAAACTCAATTTACTTTTGCCATGGATACGTTTGCCGAAAGTAATTCCACATTCCGTAATGTGAAAATCTTCCACTGAATGCGTTACCAGGAAAAGCAGTTCAAGCATAATTTTAAAGCCTTGCGGATTCAAGTCGCCGCGTACTTTGTTAAAGGCTGACTTTCTGATAGCAAAAAATCCGGACATCGGATCTTTAACATTTACATCAAGAATTATTTTAGCCATCAACGTTGCGGTGCGGCTGATTAAAACGCGGGAAAAACTCCATTTTTCCGCAAATCCACCGCCTGAAACATATCGTGAGCCAACAACAAAATCATAGGTTTCCAATTTATTCAAAACTTTTGGCAGATCTTTCACGTCATGTTGCAGGTCGCCATCCATACAACACATGAATTCGCCGGACGCGGCGTTAAAACCTTTAACAATACTTGGACTCAGGCCTTTGGAGCCATCATTGAGCAGTCCTTTGATATTAGGTTGGGTTGTCGCGTAATCAATTACCGCCTGACAGGTGCCGTCAGGAGAATTTTCATCGACTACAATAATTTCAAAATCATCAAGTCCGCAGGTTTCGATTTTTTGAAGCAAAGGAATAATATTTTCACGTTCATTAAGCGTTGGAATAACAATGGAGTATTTCATTTTTGTGTTTCCTGGCCGGCCCCGGTCAGCTTGGCGATTCCAGCGATAAATGGCGGGGTTATTATACCTCTTTCAGTTATGAATCCGGTTATTAATTCGTGCGGCGTAACGTCAAATGACGGGTTGTACACGTTTGCTGATTCCGGTCCGGTGCGCCTGCCAAAACCATTTATAATCTCATCCGGAGAGCGTTGTTCAATCGGAATTCCGCTGCCGTCCGCTAACGAAACGTCAAGCGTGGAGTAGGGGGCGGCGACGTAGAATGGAATATTATGGTATTTGGCCGCGATTGCCACGCCATAAGTGCCTATTTTGTTGGCGGTATCGCCGTTGGCGGCAATCCGGTCGGCGCCGACAATGACAATGTCTATTTTGCCTTCACGCATTACTTGAGCCGCCATGTTGTCGCAAATAATCGTTACATCAACTCCCGCGCGGTCAAGTTCCCAGGCCGTCAGGCGTGAGCCTTGAAGCAGCGGTCGTGTTTCATCGGAATATACTTTTACCTTGATGTCATTTTCTTGCGCGACATAAATGGGCGACAGCGCCGTGCCGTAATCGCCGGTCGCCAGCGCTCCGGCGTTACAATGGGTCAGCACGCCCATATTGTTTTTTAGCAAAACAGAACCATTACGACCGATTGCCCGGCACATTTCAATATCTTCGCTCAAAATATTCATGGCTTCGCGCAGTAAAATTACTTTTAAGTCAGCGACAGTCCGGTTGTTTGAGGCGGTTGAAGCGGCTTTTGTGCAGCGTTCAAGAGCCCAGAACAGATTTACTGCGGTCGGTCGGGATTTTGCCAGATAAGCAGCGCCCTGATTTACTTCATTGATAAACTCTTCAGGCTTAGTGGCCGGAGATTTTTTACAAACTGCCGCCAGTCCAAGTGCGGCGGCACAGCCGATAGCGGGAGCGCCGCGAACCGCCAGCCGTTTGATTGCGTCGAAGATGTCATCTAGGCAGTCTAATTCGATATATTCCAGTGTTTGAGGCAGCAGAGTTTGATCAATCAGCCGCAGTTTTCCCGGTTGATTAGTTAGCTCCGGTTCAAAAGTTTTAAAAATATGACCTTTTTCAGTTATCCAGCATACCGGGTCCAGCATATCAATGACTCCTTATTTTTTGTCATTGTCGGGTATTTTATAATCAGTGCCTTCTTTGGCTTGTTCGCCGCCAACAACATACACTCTGCCAGTTTTCGGGTCTCTCAACATGGAAGGAATAGTTTTTGTTTTCTTGTAGACTTCAACTTTTTCCTGTTTTCCATTTATGTCGTAAATAAAATAATTGAATACCGCAGGTGATATTGGAAGCAGAATGTGAATTTGACTCAGCATATCAACATCGCAAGTAAATTTTTCTTCACCCAGTTCAAAGCCGATTCTCCGGGTGGCATAAATCATTTTATCATCTTCAACAACCAGGTAAAATATTTTATCTGAACCTTCAGTCAGGCTTTTCAGATTATAGGTGCGGGTTTGAATTTTTTCTTTTTTGTTTTCATTCAAAAAATCAGGGATGCCAACTGTTCTCGACCAGATAGTTGTTCCAGCGCTTACTTCAAATATACATTCATTGGAAATATATTCGTTTTTAAACAGGCTGTGTGAAATGTATACTTTTACGCGATAACGACCAAGTTTAGTTAACTGATAATATTGGTTCAGCGGAATTATAAATTCTTTGGTTTCGCCGGCATGCAGAATTGTTCCGGTTATTGGATAATCATCTTTGCCGCGTTTCATAATTTTGTTTTCTTGAGAATCGGATATTTCAAATAAAAGTTTTCCGGTAAGTTTGTCATCGTGCCCGAAAACAACAGCGTGTCCACTGTCGTTGCGAATTACCACTTTCGCTAAAATATCTTCATATTGCAAGTAGTTTTGACTGTTAATTGCCATTTTCATCGCCAGTTGGGCGTGGCACAGTGTTGAAGAAAATACGATGATGGTCGCGGTCAGTATCAAAAACAATCCGGTTTTAGTTCTCATGCACAGCCTCTTTATTAATGTATTCGTTTAATCTACTCAGTATTTCTTTAATGTTCAAATCGTGACACTCGGAATCGCCTCGCGGACAGATTCTTTTTAAGCATTTAATGCACGGCAAATCTTTCTGGAAAATTATGTGACGGTCGCCATAAGGGCCGGTTTTTTCCGGATCGGTAGGGCCGAACAGTCCGAAGACGGTTTTATTCAGTGCGGAAGCGATATGAATGGGGCCGCTGTCATTGCTGATGACGAAATCACAACGCCGGATGGCTTCAACCAGTTCGCCGATAGAGGTTTTTCCGGCAAGTGATATTACGTTGTCCGTATTAGTATTGTCAACAATATTTTTTGCGGCGGCGGTATCTTCAGGAGAGCCAAGAATGATAAATTTATACTGTGGATTGAGCAACCTGAAGCCGTTGATGATTCCAGTGAAAAAATCAGGTTGCCAGCATTTGCTTTTCCAGCGCGCTCCAGGGATTACGCCAATAATTTTGTTTTCTGATGTAATGCCGCAGTCTTTGAGTCGTTTGGCCGCAGACTTGGCAAAGCCTTCAACTATCGTCAGCGGAGCTGTTGCTGGCGGCTGGTCGGTTCCGGTTAAGGCGCGGACTAAGGCGAGATTGCGTTCTACGGCGTGAACACAGTTTTCCGGAATCGTAATACGCTGACCGTAAAAATATTTAGCAATTGATTCTTTAGGCTCGGAAAATCCGGATACCTGGCTGCCTTTGGCGATGAATGCGAAAAACGCGCTCCTGAACAATCCTTGAAAATCAATGATTAAATCGTAATTTTCCTGTCTTAATTCTTTTGTCAATTTCAAAAAAGAAGGAATAAAAGTATGAACTGCGGCTAATTGACGACGCGGAAACACTATTGTTTTTCTGATTTTTGCCGGTGAATATTGCAGAATGTCCGCAAAAGCAGGATGAACCAGCCAGTCAAATTCAGCATTTGGAAAATGTTCCATTAACAGAGAAACCGCAGGAAATACATGAAAAATGTCACCCAAACTGCTCGGTTTTACAATAAGTATTTTTTTTGCTGTTTTATTATTATCTTTGTTCAACGCAAATTTTCGCTTTATGAATTATTGCAAATTCACTTTTTAGATAATTCCCGGAATGCAAACGTTTAATTTCCGGTCTCAAGACGTAACGCCAGGCGTTCAGGAAGACCGGCGGCAATTATTTTAGCTTGAGCGGAAGGAATGTTATACGGCAACCGGTAGCGGGTCACAGTCTTCTCTTCGCTGTCATATACGGCAAAGGATGATCTTGGGTCGCGATTTCTCGGTTGACCGACACTGCCGATATTGAATAAATACTTAAATCCGGTTTTGATTGAAACGGTGAGTTCATCGGCTTCAGTAACATTCTTCGGAAAAATTCCTTCTTCAAATTTATATGCCCATCCTGCAATCTCCTCAATTGGTTTCTCCGACATTGAGGAAATCGGTTTCTTGCAAAATGCTATCGGAACGTGTGAATGACCGCAGAAACATAGTTGGGTGAACTGATAGGTGAAATTGTCTGCCGCATGATGGGCGTCAAAGATATAACCCCAGTTATCCGGTGAATCCAGCGTGGCGTGAACAATCGTTATATTTGTGCCTTGAACAGTAGCACGCAAAGGAAGGCTGGCCAGCCATTCGCGTTCTGCGTCAGTCAATTGTTCTTTGGTCCAAAGAACCGCCTTCTTGGCATGAGGATTGAAGCCATCCATTTCATCATTGTTATTTGACGCATATTCATCATGATTGCCTTTGACGACCGCAACCGGTTCTAATGCCTTAATAGCCTGAAGGCATTGACTTGGCTCGGCATTATACCCGACAATATCGCCAAGACAGATATATTTATCAATTCGCAATTCATTGCATTTCATCAGAACGACTGACAATGCGTCTGTATTCGCATGTATATCACTTAAAATAGCGTACTTAGCCATTACCCCGCCTTAGGTTTGTTAATTTTCCACAATCAGTGATTTAACGTTATATTTTTCAAGAGCTTTACGACCGTTTAAGAAAGCAAGCTCAACGATAAAATGGATGCCGATAATATTGACATCAAGTTTTTCCAGTAATTTGACTGCGGCATTTGCAGTGCCGCCAGTCGCCAGTAAGTCGTCAATTAACAGCACTTTGCTGCCTGAAGCTGCCGCGTCGGTATGGATTTCAACAGTAGCTTCGCCGTATTCAAGCGAATATGATTCTTCAATGGTATCGTATGGCAATTTGCCTTTTTTTCTCACAGGAATAAATCCGCATCCAAGCTTGTAGGCT
Source organism: Victivallaceae bacterium (assembly GCA_041674645.1). GTDB lineage: Bacteria > Verrucomicrobiota > Lentisphaeria > Victivallales > Victivallaceae > JBAYVM01. The sequence goes on from JBAYVM010000056.1 coordinate 9,340, forward strand.
AAGGCTCCACCAATAATAAAACCTCTGGCATCAATAGCGGCAATATAGTCTGGTTTGTTGCTGCCTTGATACTCGGCTGCCAGCAAATCTATCATTGTAGCAAAAATTGAACTGTCTTGAAGAAGAGGGGTGATGTCAATATAGACAATCCCCGGCTTGGGAAAATCCGGAATTCGCCGCAATGCTGCGGTGAGCTTATTCAGACTCATTTATTCTCTCTCCATAATATTATTTAAAAAAAAAGCACAGCAGCAGAGTAAGCCGGATTCTGTTATTCCGTATTGCTACGAAACCGGTAATCATCTGTCTAAGCGACCAGTACCCGGGATTCAAATGCTGCGAGCAACAGCGTCATCCTCTATTTGGTCTTGCTACGGGAGGGGTTTGCAATGCGACGCCGCTTAGGCTAAGCGCCCGGTGGGCTTTTACCCCACCTTTTCACCCTTACTTCTCTTCCAAACTGTTGCCAGTTTAAACGTGAAGCGGTTTATTTTCTGTTGTACTTTCCTTCCCGCGGAATATAGTCCGCAGTATCCTTCCTTTCAAAAGGACTCCCCGCTCTGTGTAGTCCGGACTTTCCTCCCCATGGGTTACCAGGGGCGATTACCTACTGCCACTGCACAAAAAACTAATATAATCACCTCTTTGCGATTTATCAAGAAAGGGTAAGAAGTATTTATTGATTAAATGTGACATTCCATTCGTGAAAATAAATGCCGTATAAACGTTATTTGGAGCTCAAGCCAGGCGGAAAATTACGCATTGAAAAATGGCATCCCCAAGGGGATTCGAACCCCTGTTGCCGGGATGAAAACCCGGTGTCCTAGGCCTCTAGACGATAGGGACATGACTGTCTCACTTTAAAG
>JBAYVM010000057.1:0-10195 GCA_041674645.1 Victivallaceae bacterium
ACGCCAACAACTTCCCAGTCAGCACGCGAAACCACTCCAAAGCCCTGCCAAGTCGTACCGCTTTCCCACATACCGACATAGCCTGTTGCCGTATTTTGCCAAAGAATGTCGGATTTGCCGTTGCCGTTAAAATCGCCAACGCCGACGATTTCCCATTCTGTGCGCGGAGTTGCGCCAAATCCCTGCCAGGTGGCGCCACTTTCCCACATGCCGGTATAACCGTTAGTTTTATTCTGCCAAAGAACATCAGACTTTCCATTGCCGTTAAAATCGCCAACTCCAACGATTTCCCAATCGTTTATGTCTGCTGAACCAAGCAATTTCCATGTATTGCTGTTGCTACCGGTCCATGTGCCGATGGTACCATCTTGTTGATTCTGCCAAAGAATATCTGATGCTCCGCGACCGTTAAAGTCAGCTTTGACGGATGATCCGCCACCACCAGTTCCTGTAACCGTAATTCCCTTTCCCAAAGAATTGTTGTCTTCATTGCTTTCCGCAACAACATTTCCGCTGTCAACAATAACTTTAAAAGCGCGATTCCCGACGGTTATATATTGCGCGTCAACGTTGAACTGTAGCGTCAATCCGGTTTTAGCCGCTAAATTGCTGACAGACATGGATGCAACTTTGACATCGTCAATATACAAATTAACAGTATAATCTCCAGTGGCTGGACCATATCCCAGATTGTTGAGCTTGCAAAAGACTTGCAATGTCTTTCCGGCTACCGGGGCTTGCGGAAATGTCCAGATATCTTTAATTAACAAATCAGGAGCTTCGGTGACAGTCACGCTTTTCGCCACAGTATTATTACTTTCCGAGGTTTCGTAAACGCTGTTCTTCTCATCCGCAATGATTTTCAGCAAATTGGTTCCAACAACTAGGGTATTGCCGTTAACAACCAGCGAAATTAAAGCCGAAGCTCTGGATTCGAGCGGAGGACAATTAACTTCTCCAATTTTATTATTCCCGAAATATATTGCGGCAATGCTGGCGGCGGCATCAGATGAGATGTTGTTGTTAAGCTTGAATTCAATTTGCAACTGCTGATTTTTTACCGGAGCTGAGGGAAAGAACACTATGTCGCTGACTGTCAAATCCGGAGGAACTACTGCAACAAAACTTTTGCTAATAGAATTGCTTTCTTCAGTCTCGTCCGATTCTGATATTTTGCCGGTGGCATCGGCAACGATTTTCACCGTATGCTCCCCGGCGATGATTTTTGCGTCCGGAATATTGTATGTCAAAACCGCTGAAGTTCCGTAAGGCAAGTCATCATAGTTAACGGAACCGAGTTTCGTGCCGTCCAGATAAATGTCGGCTGTCTGATCAGCAGCATCGCCAGCGCTGGCTGTTATATTGCCGTCGTTGGTGATTTTAAAAGTCAAAGTCAATAATTTATTAAAAAACGGAGTCGCCGGAGACCAGGAAAGTTCGGACGCAATCAAATCACTTTTACTCAAATCTTTGTCGCCGAACCGGTAAGCAATTTCGTCTTTGAACTCGTCAGGACGAGTGTTAATCAAGCTCGCTCCTTTAACGTTTTTAATTCCATCAATGCCGCATTTCAATATTACTGTGTATCTTGCCGGAGAGGTGAAGTTCCCGGAAATTATAATTTTTCTGGCGGTTTCGTCATAAACCATTGAATCAACGGTATACGGCTGACCAAGTTCATCGAATATTTTTACTGTAGTAGAATTTATCGTTTCAGCAATAAAACCGTCCATAGTCAGCGACAACCCGGGACTGTGCAACGGAATTTCTATTTTGCCGTCTTTATAAATTGTGCTCATATTGACTTCATCCACTCGCGGCGCGAACGGCGCACACTTCGGTTCGAACACCATCATGTGTCCGGTATGACCGCCGCCGCCGGTGCGCGGATATCGCGGGAATATACTAAAACGAGCCTCACCTGTTGAAAACCCGTCTAATATCATAAACATCATCGGTTCGGTTTGAGAACGTCCAGCCGAAGCGCTTCCTGTCCATGAGCTTTCACTTGAATAATATATTCCTTGATTTGTTATATAGGGCGACGACGCTGGACTGGGATTGTAACTCATTTCATCGTGTGTTTGTCCAGAGCCATAAGCACACCCACCTAAAATCATCAAGTCTGACAATGTGTTTTGTCCTGTATTTCCAATATGATAACCGCGCGCCGCGTATAGAATGCCATCTTGGGAAATTGTCATGGCATTGATGTTACTCCAATCTCTGCTTGAGGCAAGTTTAATCCAAGTCTTGCCGGAATCAGAGGACTTAAGTAAACTTTGCACATTTTCTACAATTGGTTGAGTTGACAGCCCCATATATAAATCATTATTCCGTGGGTCAATCCCCAACGCTCTGGGTTCATAATATCCAATTACACTCATTGCAAGATTCATATCGCTAGTGTTTACTGTTTCAATATTAATACCACCACCATCTTTGTCTGTTATGCGAATAACGTAGTTTTTGCGGATAGCTTTTGATGACTGTCCTGTAATTTGATCTTTTGTGTAATATATATCGCATGACACCATAATCAGCAATGTATTGTCAGGAGTAACAATCATTGAACGTGGGTCACGAATAGTGACAGGTTTGGTTGTGTCTGCGTCTTGAGGCGTTGTTATCATCTCAGGAATTATATTATTCAAGTCGAGCGTTTCCAATACTTGATTTGTATTTAAATCATACTTATAGACGTTCTTATTTTTGTCGATAGTTACCCATAGAATATTGGCGGCAGTTTTTGCCAGCAGTGGGAAATAAAAAGTTTTTGTTGCATCAATAGTGTAAGTTTTTAAGGTTTTACTGCTCTTGTCATATTCAAACACGCTGTTTAATGCTCCCGTAAGCTGTGATCCTACATGCGGATAATTTTTATCATAAAAGCATGAAAAATATATTTTATTTACATCATACTGATCTTGATACATGTCGTAAAGTGCGGTATGTTCATTACTCATTTCTGCAATTTCATTCCATGTATTATTAATTAAATCATAGTATTGGACTCCTTTATAATGGGCAATCCAGATACGTTTGTAAGTTTTGTCATAAATGATTTTGACTACGCGGTTGCTTTTTAACGGACTGTTTTCCAGCGTGTAATGTTCAATTATATCGCCGTTTCCTGCATTCAGCACTGCAATCCCACCGCCAAGCATTTGTATTGATTTGCGCATGGCATCAGCATTGCCATAACTTAATCCATATTGCACCCACATATTCTGGTGGTCTTCTCCGGTGCCACACCATAGTTGATTATTTTCAGCGTCTAGTGCAATACAGGTCATGTGCCTGAATTTCATATCAGAGCCATCATATTGGGCCATATTTGTTGCTTTGTTTGCATCAGGTTCATATTTCAACACACCGCCAGCCTTACGGTACTCATAGAGTGAGAAAAAAGAACGATAACCAGTTATGAGTGAACCTGGAAGAAATGTTGCGCCGCAGTATATCCAGGGGAACTGCGCGTTCATATAGAAACCGGCATAAAAAGTATTTCCCAGCGGCTTAGCCGGATACATAAAATCAACTCCGTTCCAAAACATAAACATTGTGTTTTTTGCAATTTCTTTAAAAGTTTCGCCATTTAACAAGTCTGGAGTCTTTAGCTCTATATTAGTTCTTGAGTTAAATTCATTTTTTATAGCAGTATCAAAAAACGGATTGAATGTTACATATTTAACTTTGCCGCCATTATTTTTATATGATTCAAAGGCAGGGAATCCAGTGTTGTCAATCATTTTTTTGATATTATCAACCCCTGGTCCATCCAAACGGGCAACAATGTAGTAACCAATTTTATTTTTTGAAAATACTTTGTCAGCAAGTTCTGTTTTGTAGTAATAATATTTGTTATCAACAAAAAAATCATGGTCAGACAGATTATACATCAAGAATAAATCAGTAAAATGATACTTTGAAGTGCCAATGTCATTGACTGCAAATTTATGAATGCCTCGAGTAGTGACAATATAATTGATTTTATCTGATAAATGATTGTTTGTAAGATGTTCTTTTATCGCATTAAGTACCTTGCTTTTATCTGCAATACTGATGGCATACGAATAAACATCATAATAAGTCAATTGATTGTCTGCAATATTGACATGAACGACATTTTCATCAGGAATTTTTCTGGCATTTTTAAAATAATTGCCAATCTCCACAGATTCTGGCGAATTGTCATTGATAACCAGCAGTACATCATTGTAGGATGGCATCGCCGACGCAGTTGAGATTAATACAATCAAGGTTGAAATCAGCAATAAAATCTTGTATCTATGAATATTCATTAACTGTTCCTGACATATAATTGAGTTTCAGTTGAGAATTTTCTGGCTATTTTATTGTACGGCATCCTGCCACTTGTCGGTGTTCTGTTCGATTGTCACTGAACTGACCAAGCCGCGGGTAACTGCGATATTGGCAATCATCATTTCACACGGCGTTTCGCCCGTTGAGGTAGTAACAGAGCTGCAGAAATAGTTGTTGGAAAGTTCTTCTGCGGCGAGTTTGGTAATTTCGCTTTTGCCGACAACTTCTCCGTTGACATAAAGTGTGGCGTCACTTTCACGGTTGATAACAGCTGTCACATACAGCCAGCTTCCGGTATCCGGACGCTTGTTGACATCGGTGTCAATCTGTATTTTGTTGCTTTTGTTCTTCTCAAACGGCTTGCCGACTAACAGCAGATAAAAATTAATTTTGCCGTTATCAATTACCGCTCCTAAGCGATAGCCAGGACTTAAAAAATTTCCCGCGCCGTTGCACATGACATACGCCTGACCCTTGCTGCCGGTAAGCTTGACCATTGCCGATAAGGTCATGTTGTCTTTGCCCATGGCCAGATATTTCAGGCTTGGAGCTTGATTGATATATAAGCTGCCTTTCAACGGAATTTGCATTACGGTAATGTTTTTCAAGTTAACCGAAGTTACCCCGGCGGTATTTTTTACGTCCAGCTTGTTGTCGCTGGTGTCCTGAAATTTCCCGTCTTTAGACTCCAGATTCAATATCTGGTCTGCTGAAAATCCCGCAACTCCGCAACAAACAATTGCTCCGACAATACCCTTGCACAATAACGATTTGAACATTTTAATCTCCTTGTTTTTGGTTAATTTGTTCATAGTTTACGATTTAATGTTAAGTTAAAAAATAAATATTAATTAGAATTTCTGCCCCAATGTTCTGGATGGATTAACAGGCCGAATCTGGTTCCCGGTTTTAATGTGCCGAGATATTTAATCAGCTCATCTAAATTTCTGCCGCTGAAGTTTCCGCCGATGTCACCGGTGCCAGCGGTATATTTTAATAAATATGCTTCATAGTCAACTCCAAATTCAGTGGCTTTATGCTCTCCGTACGGATAACTTATTCCGTTAACCGTAGATAAGCCTTTTTTGCCGAATTCCGAGTATATCCACATCTCATTGAGTTTGCGGTTGATAGTTGTCATATCTCCATGGGCGGCTGAACCGGTTACCGGAATGCCAATGTTTTTATAGTAAGCTATTTCCGCTTTCATGAATGCGCGTGGCTCAAATTGATAATTCCACATCATATTAAACAGGTCACGGTGTATACCGACTTCGAATCCCATGTTGTAAAGTTTTTGGGCCAATTCGTCAATGGCTTCATTTCTAATTATGACACCATCTTTCACTTTTCCGTAATACTTTGCAGAGTGAAGCAAAAAATATGTTGATTTGATTCCCATAGTTTTTTCAATTTCGGCCATTTTCAGTGCTTTCAAGGGATGAGAATCACTGTCATGTCGTAATGCTACCAACACTTTGTCAGAAGAATTGTCCTTGTTGAATTCCCTCAGCGGCAACACTTTGTATTTAGGCTTGGATAATTCAGAGAGCAATTTTTTGTATTCGCTCCAGGTGAAAACGCCATCGTAAGGTTTATCTTCCGCATCAATTTGTTCAAGTGTTTTTGAATTATCCGGTGTGCCGAAAAATCCGCTGGTTTTAAATACTGCGGTGTCCGGTAATGCGTTAGTTGAGCCACTATCATCATCTTCGATAATAGTTATTCCGGCGATGATTAAAGACGCATCATTTTTTGCGCTTATTTTGATGGTTTCAAGCGTTGCGTCATTAACCGTCAGGTCATACTGCCATAACACATATTTGTCGTTATCGGAGAAGACTGGACGCCCGATAAAGTATCTTGTCAGGCTGTTGCGGCTCAGATAACGTCCGGATTTTGAAAGTTCATGCCGCAAATCACCGGTTTCCATTTTTGCTTTAATTGGCTGGATAATATTGCCTTTGTCGGTCTTTACGGAGATGACGCCAAGGGTAGAATTTTTGTGTTCAAGTCCGGCAATAAGAAATGATACGGCTTGGGCCTTTCTGCCGATCCGGATTTCAACCGGAGATTTGTCGTAAACTTTTGTCACGGCAACATTTTTATTGTCGCCAGCCAGGTCAAAAATGACCCCGTACGGAGTTTTTAACTTGCCGGGCGCGAATCCACTGTCTGCATCAAACTCCGCATTGGCAATACTGCTAAGATTGAGCGGCGTCATAATTTCGCCTCCGGAAAAGAAATACCGTTGCGGATATTGTTTTTTGAGAATGCGGTCAAAGGTTGCCACAATCCACGAATGATTGTAATAATCGACTAACGGGCTGTTCGCATTCCAGAAAGAGACTCCAGCTTGAGCATAAGCCCATATTTGTGTTGCGCAACGTGTCAGTACATCGGCATTGCCAGTGTAGCCGGACCAAGTGGTCTGCAACATGCCTAGCGCTTGACGTTTTTTCGCGCTTTTCGCAAAAGCCATAATATTAGAGCTGCCTTCATCATCAGCTCCACCAACATCATGGCCAGTCGCGCAGATTACCGGATTCCCGTTTTTTAAAAACATATCCATTTCCGGATAATCATTTTTTGTGTTATAATCCCATACTACAATCGTAATATTTTTGTCCAGTTGTTTTTTAACCCTGTTGAAAATGTGGTTAGAATCCGGATTGCGCCCGGACAGCATATCCTGCCATATCATAAGCTTAAGATTATGGTTAGCCGCATATTTCTGATAAAAAATTAAATCTTTCATGAACAGTTCAAGCGGGGTATTTGCCATGTTTTCCGGACGGCACGGATATTTTTTTTGCGTAACCTCATCATGTCCGATATGCAGATATTCTGTAGATGGCAAGACCTGACGCATATCGGCGAGCAGTTCTGATACTACCTGATAGGTGCGTGGATTGGAAATATTATAAACACATGGATCTTCAGGGTTTTCCGCTATGTCCAGATTTGATTTGTTGTTAAAAAGATACTGGGAATGTCCGAGGGTTTGAAATAGCGGTGTCACCTCCATGAAGTGAGATGTCGCGATTCCTGCAAGTTTTTTCAAATCTTCCGGAGTAATTCCCCACGACTGATGCATTTCAGGGTGACTTGGCCATTTGCCATATTCACACTCGATAACAATGTGATTGAATTTGAGTGGCGCGAGAATTTGTTTGATGACAGCACTATGAAATTTTAAAGAAGCGCTGTCGGCGCAAATATGAACACCGCGGAACTTGAAATCCGCCCAGTCTTTTATTTCAGTGGCACGCAACCTTCCATTGACATCAATAAGCTGGACTAGAGTCGTCAGTGCGTAATATGCTCCGCGTGCGGTAGGCGAGGCGATTGAAACTCCTGTGTCATTGACCGTGAGCTCATAATAATCATATTTATTGCCGGTTGGTGCGGTTGTTTTGTGTATATTGATGAATCCGATGCCGTTTGTATCTTTCGCCTGGCGGTTAATGCTCATATTTTCAAACAGTTCACTAAGCAATTTTGCATAATTATTTTTCTGACCAAATTCACCAGATGAGATTTTAACTATTTGCGGAACGGCACTTGTATCTCCGGTAAATTTTATTTCTTTTGGCTCTGGATATAATCTCTCAAATTTCTTCGATGGTTGATATTTTGCCGCCGACAGACATTTTACACTGCCAGACTCAGGCCGCCGACTGTTAAGCGTAACCTTTTGGTTGAAGTCTTTAAGTTCTCCCTGAATTTCAATAGAAATAACATGCTTAAAAGTCTCGCCTTTTTTATTAAGACGGAACAGGGCAGGCAACATTAGTAAAAACTGTTCTTTGCCCTTATACATATTTTTGCGGCGGTCACCCATTACCAGTCCGCCACCCTGTTCTACATTAATGGAAATAGTTCCATATTTGCTCTTTATGGTAATCTGTTTAACTGGTTGTCCTATGGTGGACAGTTGGTCTTTATCGCCAACTGTAAGGGACTTGCCGTCCGCCTCGACGACAGCTCCGTCCATAAATGCGGCTGGTATGCTCAATGGAATATATTCGATTGCTGCGTCCATATCTTTTGTAAGCTGACCGTCTATCGAGATTTTCATTGTCCGCTCTCCGGTAACTTCAAAATTCATGTTCTGCATGAAAAAAGGTTCTGATGATGAGTTGCTTATGGTCAATTCAGTATTAGTCAGTTGCTTTTTAAATGGAGTTTTCGGCAGATAGAAGTATTGCGCTCTGAAACTGGGTTCAACGCAGACAAAAGACGTTCCTGAATTGAACATGCAACCTTGAAAGCTGATGGTTGGTCCATTATAATTGCTGTCTAATTTGAACTGCCAGTTTTCTGCGAACATGTTCAAGGTGGCAAATATTAATAAAAAAGCTAAGCTATATTTTTCGTGTTTTTGCATAATGTTTCAATTTCAATTTTATTTATTTTACGTTTTCAATCTCAATACCGTTCAATCCGACTCCGCCCCAGGCCTCGATGGACAGAATGCCGTTTTTGACGGTAACATTTTTCCATACTTCCACATACGGACGGGCAAACCCTCCAGCTTTTATAACCGGATTAATGTCTTTTCTGGCATCGTTGCCTATCTTTACTGAAAATACACGTCCTTGTTTTTTGTTTGGAGGATACGTTTCAGCAATATGGACATAAACATTATATTTGCCATCCGGCAACGGGAAATGATAGAATATTTGTTTGCTGTAAGCCTCGGTCTGATAAATTTCCGGACAAGATGTGCCTTCAAGCGACAGGTCGCCGCGATCAGCAAAATTGGCAAATTCATTGCCATAGCAGGACCCGTTGAAGCTTTGGTCCGGTAGCCACAGATTACCTTTTAGGTCAGTATATTCTTTGTCGCAGGCACAATTAATCCGGGCGCGGCCTGTCTCCAGTTGTTTGAACAACTTTTGTTGACGCAATGCGGCAGTTTTGTCAAACACTCCTTGTAGATGAGTGGCCACTTCAAAATCATCCAGAATGTTTTGCAGTTTGACTGCGTCGCAGTCTTGGGTATAGCGTTTGATTTTGTCCACCAACTGGGCCGGGATTTTTCTTGACAGTTTTTTCTGTTGCAAAACAGCCTTGCCGAGAACTAAAACTTCATCTTCAATTTTTTTCGAAAATGCGAACCGGCAGCTGAAAATTTCCGGTTTGACGTTGACGCACTTAAATATTCTTACGGAATACGGTTTCATGGTGACTGCAATTTGCTGTCCATTCAACGTTTGGTCGTAAACCATGTCTTCCACCGGTTTGCCATCCGCCGCAATCCATCCGGTCAGCGGGTAGGGGGTTGCGTTAACCAGACGTAGCCATGCCGTGTCGTTGGTAGTGGCAGTTTGAGCGGCAGATACGCCGAAACATTTGTTGTCCGGCATTGCTTGAAAATCAGCTATTGGCGTGGCATACAGTGACTTGCAGAACATGCGCATGGATTCCGTTCCGGCGCTTTCCCAGTTGCAGTCGGTCCACGCATAGAAAATAGCTTCCGGCACTACGGTTTTTGACATGTTGACAAATTCCTCCGCAGCATTATCACCGGCTCCGCGAATGACAAAAGCCCCACGCATGGTAATGTCCCAAAGCCAATTTTTAGCGGCAGTGGCCGGACAGTCTATTTCATTCAAACCATCCAGGCACGGATACAAGCGCGGAAATTTCTTTGTCATTTTCGTGGTTCCGCTATTAGTGTTCCAGCCGTGCATCGGCAGAAAATCGGCTGATGATTTGCCGCCGGTAAATGTTTGTTTGTGGTTAGAGAGAATTAAATTGATGCCTGGCAGTCCTTCGTACAGGTCAAGCGGAAGATTTTGTGATTCGTAAGCTTTTCTTAATGCATTGTCTCGCTGTTCTGGCGTGGCGCTCTTTGCCATGA
>JBAYVM010000058.1:0-10190 GCA_041674645.1 Victivallaceae bacterium
AACGCAACATTCTTAAAAGCGCCGCCGACCGTTTCAATCACCTGACCGGCGAGCGAACCAACCACAACCACATGCTGTTTGATGCCGCAATCATTATATATTTTCAACGCCCGGTTAATCGCCGGAATGCCATCAATTTCAAAACAGACTTTGTGAACTTTTTCAGAACCCATCCGCGACCCCTTGCCGGCGGCAAGGACAATTGTATATTCAGGACATCCGGCTGACATCGGTTTCTCCGTAAAAAATTTAAAATAAATTAGTTAAACCCTTAAAATATGCCGTAAAACTTCATTTTCAACATAAGCCGGGAATTTTACATCCGCATGAGCTTACACAGAAAATCATCATTGCTGCGTATCGCCGAAAAAACTGAGCTTTTTGAGCAAGAACATCTATCACAATATTGGTATCTATAAACAGGTTCACTGCTTAACTCCATATTTTTCAGCGAGAATTTCCGTCATCATATTTTTTTCGTTAAAATCAGGCGGGATTGTCATGATTCCAGAAATTGAACGAGTCAAAGGTCCAATCTTATGTCTGGTTGAACCGGAAGGGTTTTCCGCACGCACCCATTCCGCAAACATCGCAGAAATACTCGTTCCACGCGCTTTGGCTTTCTTTCGAGCCAACGCGATTTCCCTGTCCGGAATGTTCAATGTTAGTTTCGACATATTCAAATGTTCCTTTTATTATCATCAATAAAATACGTGCATAAACTTTTTTGGCAAATCAAAAGCTCAAATTGCCTGTCGGTCTTTATTTTTCGCGATTTAAAGCTATATTGCCTGACATGAAAAAAGCAAAATTCTCAGGCGGAATGAAATGAATACTGAAGACACCATTGCGGCGATTTGCACCGGAACCGGCGGCGCAATCTCCATTATCCGGATTTCCGGAATGCGCGCATTGCAAGCCGCACAACAGGTTTGGCGTGGCAGCAAACCGCTGGACCGGACAAACGCCCGGCAAATGCTGCTGGGCAGAGTACGAACTTCCGCAACTGAACCCGGTGACCCCGCGCTGGCGGTCTATATGCCTTCCCCGAACAGTTATACCGGCGAAGATATTGTCGAACTCCATTGCCACGGTGGTGCGCTGGCCAGCCGAAAAGCGCTGGAAGCGGCAACCCGGGCCGGAGCCAGAATGGCCGAACCCGGCGAATTCACGTTTCGCGCTTTTGTCAACGGTAAAATGGATTTGACTCAGGCGGAAGCGGTCTGCGATTTAATCAGCGCTCACAGCGATATGGCGTTGCACCTGGCTGAACGTCAGATTGAAGGCGCTTTGAGCAAAAACATCGGCGAACTCCGCAACGACCTGATTGATATTCTGGCGGAATGCGAATCCCGGATGGATTTTACCGAAGAAGAGCTGGACTGGACGGAATCCGAACGTTTTATTGCAAAAATTAACGCCATCACCGGCAAAATTGAAAAACTGTTGAAAACCGGACGCGAAGGCATAATTCTCCGCAACGGCATCCGGGTAGTGTTAGCCGGACGCCCCAATGCCGGGAAATCCAGCCTGCTCAATCTTCTGCTCGGTTTCGACCGCGCAATCGTCACTCAACTACCTGGAACCACTCGCGACACGTTGGAGGAAACCGCCAATCTGCGCAATATTCCGGTAAAACTGATTGACACCGCCGGCATCCGCGAAGCGTCCGATCTGATTGAAGGCATCGGCATTGACCGCAGCCGACAATCCATCAAACAAGCTCAGATTGTTCTCTGGCTGCTTGACGCCGCCGCAGACAATCTCGAAGAGGAAGTTTCGGAAATGCGCCTGCATACCGCCGACAAACCCAATCTGATTGCCATCTGGAATAAAATTGACCTCGCCGCCCACCGGCAGTTGCCACAACTGAAATATCCCACCGCCTGCATTTCGGTTACCGCCGCCACCGGCATTGATGACCTGCTTAATCTGTTTGAAAAAGCCGTCTGGGAATTTCCGCATACCGAGGAACCGGAAATTGCCATCAACGCCAGGCACGCCCGATTGTTGCAGAATGCCGTGGAAGCCCTCCCCGGCGCGGCGGAAAACATTGCCTCCGGCGACTGGGAATTGGCCGCGGTGCATCTCCGCGACACCATTTCCGCGCTCGGGCTCATTATCGGTGAAAACGCCGACCCGGATATTCTCGACAATATTTTCAGCCGCTTCTGCATCGGAAAATAAATTTTAAACCTAAAAAAAAGGGAGAATCAAAATGAATTTGTCAAAACAGGATGTTGAGTTGTATTATCAACTGATGTGGCCGCTTTTATTTTTCGCAAATAAAAAGCTGAATATTATTCACGGAGTTAAAGACGTATCCGCCTGCAAAAATTTGACGAATGAAGAAAAAGTGCAAATTCGAGACGCGTTATGCCAGAAACTAACGCTAATTGATGAATATACAAAAGAAAATCCTGACCGCCTTTCAGATGAAAACCTGGCGATTGTGAGCAGTTGGAAAAATGTTGTAAGTGGAATGTTTTATATTGAACGGCATTTAAAAAAATATACCATCTTCATCACAGATGAAGCGGTTTACGGAGTCGTTGGCTTACGCGACGAAATAGAATCTCTAGTGCCCCAAAGCTACCTGCCGCGAGGCGTAAAAACCATTCTACTGCCATTCAAAGGACAAATAATTTATGACGGAATTTTTCAGATTTATTCTGTGTTCTTTGGCGGAAATATCACTAATAGATTAAATTCAACATATTTAAAAGCAAAGCAAAAAGGAAAAATTATAACCAGTTTTGAAGCCAGGGAAAACCATGACAAAAAAGTTGTCAACCTTCACGACTGGACACCGGAAATTCAAGCATTGATGGAAAAGGCTCAAAAATTACGCGCCATGACAGGATCGCCGGAAATTTACAGTCCGGCATTCAATCTGGTCAGAACCAGTTTGCAATTTGCTTTGACAAGCGTGAACGAGCCGGAAAGCACCGACAAACTGCACAAGGAATTAAGAAAGGTGAACCGCGCCTTGAAGCAGGCTGAAAACACAATATTCGAAATATAAGGAACTGTCACAAAACAACCTGCACCTTTCTCTGTTCTTCCTGATGCGGCGGTGAAAGGTTGCTGCCGGAAATTGACTTTGCTGAAAATCACCGTATCTTTTATGCAGAATTAGTGCGACAGAGAAAATATTATTCAAATTTGAGGAGAAGAAATGAGCAAAAAGAATAAATCCAAAGTTAAGCTCGACGGTTGCTGTGTCAACGTTACCGGCAAGAATGACGAGAGAGTTTTCTGAATATGGCAAAAATCAGACCCAGCGGCGGCTATCGAAATACTTGCAGTTTTCAAACGGCAACCATAATCTATGATGCCACCGTATGGTTTTGCGAAAAATTTATTGACTCGCGTTCGCGGCTCGTTGACCAAATGGTGCAAGCAGCCCGTTCCGGGCGACAGAATATTGCTGAAGGCAGCCGCGCCGCCGCATCATCTTCACAAACCGAACTGAGACTGGTCAACGTTGCGCGTTCCAGTCTCGAAGAATTGCTACTCGACTACGAGGATTTTCTGCGCCATCGCCACCTGCAACAATGGTCGCCAGACAGCCCTGAAGCGCAAGCTGTACGGCTGTTGCCAAAAAAATTCCGCGATCAGTCAGATTATGCTAATCTGTCAGATCTGACCGATCAACAACGTTGGACGCTTTACGCCGAATGGCTGGAACATGACAATCCGGCAGTGCGAGCCAACGCGTTGATTTGCCTGATTCACCAGGCAAACTACCTGCTGGACCAGCAAATCGAAGCGCTCGAAAAACAATTTATTTCAGCAGGCGGTTACAGCGAACAACTCGCCGCCGCCAGACTCGAAGCTCGCAAAAACAAACTGGAGTCATCAAATCAACCTGCCGTGTCAGATCAAATCCCGCCATGTCCGCAATGTGGTCAGCCGATGGTTTTGCGCACTGCGCAAGCGGGAAAAAGCGCAGGCAAACAATTTTGGGGATGTTCAGCTTATCCGGAATGTAAAGGAGTAAGCAATATTTGACAAATCTGCGGTTCATACAACGGTGGCTACCACAGTAGATAATATAAAAGAGAACCATTTCGTGTTTTTCGAGCCACGCCTGAGGCGGATAAACCTTTCGTGGTTATAAATGTTTTTTTGCGTCCTTTGCGACTTTGCGTTTAACAGATTGCCCAAAACGGTATTAGTGTTCGCTGAACTTGATAATATTGCGTGGCAGATTATATTTGAGGTTTAATGAAACGTGGGAATAAAAAGCAAAACAGGCAGGCGAAACAATGAAATATTGTGCAAAAACACAAAAACTAAAGTTTTGTACCAAAAAATACAAAAAGAAGCAATTCAGGTCTGTTGTTTAACATGTAATGGAAAGTTCTATTATAAAAATTTCTAATGGAGATATAGTACATGAAAAGATTTAGCAGAATTATTTTATTTGTTGTAATTATTTTAATAACAAATACTGCAACCTTTATCTTTGCAGCGTATTTGTCTGTTGGAACAACATTCAATACAAATTTGAAATATACGGAACAAATAGACTTTCTGTTGAACAGCACTGCCTTGAGACTTAAAAATGACGATTCTAACCTTTTGAAAGATATTAGCACCTTCTCAGAAGAATATCGAACGTCTTATGAAGGACAAAATTTTATAGAGATGGCAAAAAAATACTTTCCGACAGAGGTTAAAAATAAAAATTTCATATATCAAGCTTTAAACGGCAAAAAAAACTAACATATATTATATGTAATTGTCGTCTTGGAATCCTAGTCCGTATGCAGGCTATCGTATAGGTAAATGTGTAAAATATTCAAATATCGGGGTCAGCTTCTTCTTTTGTGTTTTCATGCAAAAAAACTACTTTGTAGAACCGGATTGCAGTTGACGCAAAACAATAACCGCGAGATGCAGGATTCTCGCTTGTACATTGTTATTATTGTTTTTCACGATTAATCTTGACAGCATGGAGTCCTCCTTATAAAACTCCAAGACTGACAAGATTTAAATCGTGAAAAAAGGTAAATTTGTGTTACGGTAGAAGTGGGTTTCTTTCGGAAGACGTTTTGGAAGAAATCACGGAAGACGAGCCGTTCCTCGCTAAGGGCCAGTATTATCAAGCCCGTCGCAGAGATTTAGCCGTCTTCCGCTACCGTGCTCCTGAAAATCGTACAGCCATCTAGGGCATTTAAGCCCGCGTTTTAGGCAAGAAAGATTAGAGGGCACATTTGTCACTATAACGTGTTTAAAGATTGGAGGCAAATCATGAAGGCAATTAACGCTGAGGAAATGTTGCAAATTACTTGGGTCGGAATTGATGTCGCCAAGGATTCTTACGATGCAGCAATTTATCTGCCGCTGGACTTGAATCAAAAATCGCGTGATATTCTGAAGTTGCCGAACCGTCATTTTGAGCGTACGCCAGAGAGTCTTGACGCATTTCACCACTGGACTTTCAAGATTCGTGAACAAGCAGGAGTTGGAGGCGGACAGATGCGTGTTGTTATGGAAGCCACCGGCCGTTATTCCAGTGAGCTTGCCGGCTGGTTCCAGGAGAAAATGTCTTTTACCAGACCGGCAATTCTCAATCCCAAAATGGTTGCTGACTACAGGAAGAGTCTTTATCCCGGCAATGACACCGATATGATTGCAGCTGCCGCATTGGCACGATTCGGCGCGGAGCGGCAACCTGAGAGAAAAACGGAATATCCAGCTGAATATATTCACCTGCGCGAACTCACCAGACAACGCGCGTTTTTGGTAAGTCAGCGAACTACCGCAAACAATCGTCTTAAAGAAGTAGCGAACACGATATTTGTTGCAGACGTGCAACGTGAAGTGGTTGCCACTTTTGAACAGGCGATTGAGAAAATCGAACTCGAGATAAAAAAATGCATTGAAGAATCCGATGAACTCCGGGAAAATATCGTTTACGCTACCAGCATAAAAGGAATCGGAACAATGACCGCCGCCACGGTTTTTGCTGAATGCGGTCCGTTGAACAACTACAACTCCAGACAGTTGAGTTCTTACTCTGGACTGTCACCATTCAAACATACTTCTGGAACCAGCGTCAATGCTACCCGCATTACTCGCAATGGTCCGAAACAATTGCGACGGGCTCTTTATATGCCGGTGACTGCGATGCTTAAATGTAATCCGGAAATGCAGGCGTTCAGACAACGACTTTTGAGCAGAGGACGGACTCGGATGCAAGCCAGGTGCGCCATCATGCGCAAAACTCTTATACTGATCAGAGCTTTGGTTGTCAATAAAACCTCTTATCAGAAAAATTTTAAGCAAAATATTTCTGTCAAGAGTTGAATTTTAACACACCATCTCTGCGAGATTATTTCCCGGATTTGGCGTCCAAGACGGACGCGACTACACCGGACTATCGTCCGGAAGAAAGACAGGGCGTCCAAGACGGACGCGACTACACCGGACTATCGTCCGGAAGAAAGACAGGGCGTCCGAGGCGGACGCGACTACACCGGACTGTCGTCCGGAAGAAAGACAAAGCGGACGCGACTACGCCGAAAAACGACAAAAGACTGCGAATCAGGTTCAGCTCATGATCATTTTGAGCAATTTTATGACGACCATGAGCCAGGCGCCGAGAACGACGAAGGCGAAGTATTTCCTGATGGACTTGGCGGATATCCGGTCATGAATAATTGAACCCAGCTTAGTACCGAAGAATGCCCCGGCAATCAACACCAATGCCAGCGGATAATTTATGTTTTTATCCATGGCGTGAAATATTGTAGAAAAAGCGCCGGAAAGCAACACCAGCATCGTGCTGGTTTGAGTGGCGAATTTTGTTTCCTGACCGACCATGTAGAATAGCATCGGCATCATTATCACGCCGCCGCCAATCCCGAGCAGGCCGCTGAGAAAACCGGTAAACAGCCCGAGTCCGATTAGAACAGGCACACTGAATTCTCCGGCGGGAATAGAACGAAACTTGAACAGCGGCCGGATTTTAAATCTTGCCAGAATGCCAACATGATTACTTTCATCACCGTCATTATTCCGCCGCAGATAAAAATTATCAAAAATCAGCCAACCGCCGATAAGCAGCAGAAATACGGCAAAAATCGCCAACAGTAGAAAATTTACCGGGTCGATATTTTTTCCCCACAATTGCCAGTCGCCAATTTTTTTCATTAATTGCACCAGCCAGGTTCCGAGAAAGGCGCCGACGGGAATACCGATGCCGGCAAAAAGCGCTACCCGGATTCCCATCAGCCGCCGGTCCAGCCGGTGATAGAGGGAAAATGAAGAAGCGCCCAATACCTGACAGGCGCTAGTGCCGACGGCAAGGTTCATCGGCAGGCCGAGAAAAATGTTCAATGCCGGAGTAACGATAAAACCGCCGCCAGCGCCGAACAATGAAGTCAATACGCCAACAAAAAATCCCAGCAACGAACCTCCGACCAGCATTACCCAGTTATTAATCAAAAAATCTAGCATAATTAATCATTCACATTAGCTGCGGTATCATCATTGCGTGGACCAAAATTTTTATTATTCGGCTCCAGCTGAGCGCTCATTTTAACGATGCGGCTTTCCGACATCCGTTTGACGTTAAGACGCAACTCGGGCTGATCTTTAATCTGTTTTTTGAAGTCGCTGACATTATTCACCGGCACATCATTAACCTGCGTGATAATTTCAAACGGTTTAATTCCGGAGACGGATGCCTTGCTGCCCGGCTTGATTTTTGCAACGATTACCCCTGGCGCGTCATCTTTCATCTGGAAGTAACGTCTTGCCTCGTAAGTGATATTGCGAACCGTCAAACCGAGGTTGTCATTTTTATATTTTTCGGCAATTTCGTAATGTTCCGGAGCTTTTTCCACGATAAAATCCTTTGAGACGACTTTACCGTCAATAAAACATTTAATGCTGATTTTTTTGCCGAAACCAAGGTTAGTCAGCAAATTATTGATATTATTTTCTGCCGACTGCCACGGGGTTGGGATCCGTTCGTAATACTGTTCCGGAATCTGGTCCAGGTACGCCCAAGGGAAAGGCCGGCGCATGCTGGGATCGTCCATTTTCAGATTTATCGGAGCGGAATCTCCTTCGACGAACATGCGGAGCAAAATATCGCCGGGCTTCAATCCGGCTTTTGCGGCAGGTGAATCCGGATAAACGCAGGTAATCAGAATGCCTTCCTGACCATTCTGCGTCAGTTCGGAAACATTATTTGCCTTCGCCAGTTCATTATTCAACGGCTGAGCTTCAATGCCGAGCCACGCCAACCTGCCCTCTTCCGCTTCTGGAACAGGAACATTACCAATGTCAATATTATTTTTCAGGTCAGCCAATACTTTCTGCATGTAACATGATTGTATGAGTTGCGGGCCCGGCGAAGAAAATGATTTTTCCATCGTTGCTTTAGCCCGCCGGATCATCGGCAGCGCCACCAGTTCATTTTTCTGATTGAACAGGAATGCGCCTTTGTCATCGCCGGGAATCATCGGCATCAACATTCCGCGCCAGCCAACGCCAAAATCAGCAATCCAACTGTGTTCAAAATATTTTACCAACTGGTCACCGGCGAGGTCGTATTTTACTTTCAACAGCAAATTGCCAACATCTTTCAGGTTGTTTTTCGGTGAAAGAGTAATTTTCTTCAACGCTGCCGGAGTTTTAAATTCCGCAATTAAAACGCCGTAATCTTTCAACGAGCAGTTAAAAACCGCTGGCAGCGGTTCAGCGTTTCCGGGGACAAATGTCTGAATACTTTCCAGCCGGGCAGTAACTCGCGGTTTCAAATCGGCCAAAACAAGAAATTTATTGGTGTCAAACAAAATCCCAATGGTATTATATTCTGTTTCAATCTGCTCTTTCTCTTCCTGTCCGTATTCCGGCATAATCGTTTTATCAAGTTTTGGACTGCGGAAATGGAGTTTTACCCGGAAAATTCCCTGATTTATATCTTTATCCAGCTTATCGAGCGCGACCTTCATTGCTTCAGCCGACATCTGCGGCAGTTTTGTCGGCGGATTCCGCCAGGAATTGTCCGTTGGCAACGTGCCGTTCATGGAAAGCGCGGCGAGTTTGCCGTTCTCCGCTACGATAAGCGAGTTCGGTTGGACCACGCAGACCGTCAAATCAATATCGGCAAGATATACGACTTTGCCACGTTCAAACGGCGTTACGCTGACTTGCCAGAAGCCTTGGTCAAATGCATAAGTAACATTGAAGAAAGGCGCTTTTACTTCCGGATCAAGCGCCAGCGGCGTGGCGCTTTTGAGCGGACTTTCCAGTTTCAGTTCCAGCGATTGCTGTTCGGTGAAATAAGTTGCGATGCCCGCTTTAACTTCCGCGTCTCCGAACTTAACTTTTATTGTTTCAAGGAAGCGGCTGGCAATCAGCGGGTCGGCAGAAATAACTCTATCCGGCGCGACCAGATAGCCGGGCACTTCCAGCGGACGTTCCTCTTTGACAAAACTTCCGGCGTCAGTGCCGTGAAAACGGTTGCATTCACCGCAGCGGTAACCGCCGACCACCGGTTCCTGGCCTTTGTCATATTTCAAATAATATTGAACTATCACCAGCGACGGTTTCACGGCTTTGATGATGGCTTCACTGGCTTTGATTACGTCTTTTTTGGTTTTTCCGTCGGCTTTCTCCGGCGTTGCGGCAAAAGTTGCCAATCCACAGAGTCCGAGCGCAAAACATACAGCAATTGTCTTAATCTTCACTTTCATTACTCCTTTTCAAAATCGCGTGAAAAATCTAAAATTATTTGTCTGAACAAACCGCTTCTCATCACCGACAATGTTACTCGCGACCGGTTTTTAATATTTTGCATGGCTTGTTCATAAGCCTCTTTAAAATCGGCCAGCGAATTAATTGATTTGTTGTCCACTTTCAAAATAATATCATTGCGCATCAGCCCGGAACGCAAAGCGTTGCCCGGCTCTTTTATGCCGTAAATAAACACGCCGTGCTTTTGATAGAAATACAATTCCTGGTTGTCGAACTGATTAATGCTTTTAACCGTAATATCCCATCGCGGACAGTCAATTTCTTCACCCTCGACCTTGCCTTTTTCTCTGGGCGTAAGCTGAATTGTAATGTTTTTTCCGTTGCGGGCAATTTCCAGCTCAACTTTCTTTCCGAGCGGAAGCAGTCCCAGCATCTGTTTGATTGCCGGAACTTCCTCCTCGGTGGCAGCA